>DATDKQ010000188.1:0-4474 GCA_036519915.1 Solirubrobacterales bacterium
GGCTCCGAATCGGGTCCCGCCACTGACACAGGCCCTCGCACGGGGCCCCTGGTGTTTCCAGCCATGCTTGTCCGGGAAGGACTGGGAGGTCCCTCGTGCGGGGCGCTTGGTATGGACACGAGCTCGTCAGGGCAAGAGGCTTCGTGAGTCGGCGAAGCCTGTCCATCTTCGTGGCGGCCGCCGTCTTGCTCCTGGCCCCTGTCGCTGCCGAGGGGGCTCCGGGAAAGAACCGCGGTCATGACCAGCGGGGCGATGTGGCCCGCTACATCCTGGCGCCCGGCAACTACGGCGGCCTGCCGTTCACCCAGAATTCGACCGACCAGCTCCCCCTCTACAGCGGGCTGACGCCGCTGCGCGACAACATCACCGACGCCGACATCGAGCACTTCTTCCTGCCCGAGGACTTCCTGCCGATCGGGCAGACACACGAGGAGCAGACCGGCCGGCCCGGGCTGCGTCTGATCTACGACTCCTTCGGGATCCCGCACGTCTACGGCCAGACCCGCGCCGACGTCGCCTTCGGTGCGGGGTGGACCACAGCCCGTGACCGCGGGCTCCTGATCCAGCTGGGCCGGGGACCGGCTCGGGCTGCCGTGGCCGACATCCCCAACCTCGATGCCTTCTCACTGGTAACGAGCGGCCAGTCGTTCGTGCCAAGCGCCGCGACCGAGGAGCTCGTCACCAAACAGCGCCAGCTCCTTGTCGACACCTACGGAGCGGACGGGCAGCAGATCCTCGATGACGCCAAGGCATACGCCGATGGAGTCACCGCTTACAACCAGACGCACGGCATCAATCAGCCCCCCGCAACGGTGAACGATGTGATCGCGACCACGGCGTTCATCGGCTCGATCTTCGGGGCGGGAGGCGGCGGCGAGGCGGCGAACGCCAACCTGCTCGCGAAGCTCAGGGCGTCGCTGGGCCCGACCGAGGGCCGCGAGGCCTGGGAAGACGTCATGCTCGCCGACGACGAGGAGGCGCCGACGACGATCAAGAAGCGCTTCGACTACGGGCCGCTCACCGGCGGGGCTGTGACCGGATCGGTGGTGCTCGACGCCAACTCGATCCAAAGCCTGGATCCGCGGGTGCCGGCCGCGGAGGCGGCAGCCGCCCCCGCGCGCAAGCAGGCGTCGAATTGGCTGCTCACCGCGCATCAGCGCTCCGCCAGTGGCAACACGCTCGCCGTGATGGGCCCGCAGCTCGGCTACTTCTACCCCGAGATCGTCCAGCAGATCGACTTGCACGGGCCCGGCATCAACGCCCAGGGAATCGCGGTCCCCGGTGCCGCGATGTACATCCTCATCGGCCGCACCCAGGACTACGCCTGGAGCCTGACCTCGGCCGGGCACGACGTGCGCGACGTCTATGCCGAGGGGCTGTGCGAGCCGGACGGTTCGCCGCCGACCCGCGCGTCCACCCACTACCAGTACAAGGGCCAGTGCCGGCCGTTTGAGAACTTCAACGCGGGCCTTCTGAACGGCCAGCCGATCACCTACAAGGTTTCAGTCCACGGCCCGGTGTTCGCGACGGCGACGGTGAACGGCCAGCCCTATGCGCTTTCGCGCAAGCGCTCGACCTTCGGGCGTGACGGTCTCAACCTCGGGGCGCTCAAGGACATGACCGAAGGCGATGCGACGACGCCGCGGCGCTTCTGGAGCGTCGCGAACGAGTTCGGCTTCACCTTCAACTGGGGCTACGTCTCGCGCAAGTTCACCTCGTTCTTCTCCTCGGGACGGCTGCCGAGGCGACCGCCCGGCCTCGACCGCCGCCTACCGACGCTGGGCGACGGAAATCACGAATGGACCGGTTTTCTCGGCGAGAGCGAGCATCCCCATGACACGAGCGGCCCCGGTGGGCTCCTCCTGAACTGGAACAACCGCTCGGCCCCCGGGTTCATGCACGGCGACGACGAGCCGTACGGGTCCGTGCAGCGGGTCGAGCTCTTCGACCAATGGCCGAAGCACGCGCTGCTCACCGACAACGTCGGGATCATGAACCGCGCCGCTACCGAGGACGTACGCTCGCCGGTGTGGCCGGTTGTGAGCCGGGTGCTTCACACGGCCCCGGCGCCGAGCGCGCGCGACCAGAAGATCGCGGAGATCCTCGATGACTGGGTGCGTCGCGACGCCCCCCGCCTCGATGCCGACGGCGACACGTTCTACGACGAACCCGGGCCGGTGATCATGGACGAGCTCTGGCGGTCGATCGCCGAGGCCGTTGTCAAGCCCGTGTTCGGCGGCCTCACCCCCGACCTCAACGCGGTGCGCAACCTGGGGTCGCTCTCCGGCGAGTCCTACGTCGACAAGGACCTGCGGACACTGCTCGGGGACAGGGTGCGGGATCCGTTCAGCCTCTCCTACTGTGGCGCCGGCTCGCTTGCGGAGTGCCGGCTCTCGCTCTGGGACGCGGTCCATCTTGCTGCCGACCGGCTCACGAGCCAGCTTGGCGAGCCGGACCCGGCGAAGTGGACGAAGCCGGCGGCTCGCACGAGTTTCGTGCCCGGGCTCCTCCCGAACACCTTCCCGGCGACGAACCGGCCGACCTTCCAGCAGGTCCTCGAGTTGCAGCGCCACGGCGACTGACCGAAGCTGGAAGATCGGGTTGCCCATCTGCCCTGAAGGCCAAAGCGGGTAGGGCACCCCCCGGGCAGCCGAGCGTTCGGGGTACCAGCAGTGGTACCGAACTGAGCGAAACTGCCCGCACGCGATATGCGGGGACCAGTCAGGGCGATGACCTCTCTGCGTCGGCTAGACGAGCTGAGAGTCGATGCCCGCTACCACCGTGAACGCCGTGACCTCTACCGGGCCAAGAGGTACGGCCCGCGGCCGGCGAGTCTTGTCCAACTGAAGGAGTTGGAGCGGGCTTGCGTCTTGTCCGAAGCGCGCCTCCGGAGGGCCGAGCAAGAACTCCAAGCGGAGACGGTACGGCTACGGGCGCTGGCTGAGTGACCGCTGGCTGAGTGACCGCTGGCTGAGTGACGAGACCACCCACTGAATCGAGAAGCAGGAGCGCAGCGTCAAACCGCCGCTTTCCATGCAAAGCAGTAGAGCGGGGGGCCAACGGTTGCTAGGCAGGGCGCTTGACCAGTTCTCGGACCCGCGTGCGGTGGTAGCGAGAAACGGATCGGGCCACCTATTCGATCTTGCGGGGACGCACGACGGGACGGCTCCTCCTTCTCACGCATTGCAGTAGCGAGCTGAGGCTCAGGCTGGACGCGTTGAATGAACTCGGCGACGAAGGAAGCGGCGCCTTCGGCTGCCGAGGTGTTCAGCACGACGTGGGTGCGTTGGTCAGCCGACCAGCCAGATTGCGCCGTCGCGCACCTCGACCGGAAACGTCTTCAGCGGTAGGCGGCCGGTCGTCGCCTTGACAACGTTCGCCAGCGGCTTAAACGCCCCCTGAGGACCCCGGACCATCTTGCCGGTGCCGACGTCGTAGCGCGAGGCGTGCCATGGGCATTCCAGGCATCCATCATCCGTCACGTGCCCCTCGCCCAGCGAGGCGAGCAGGTGGCGGCAGCGGTTGGACACCGCGAACGGCTTGCCCGCACTGATACCAACGGCCACGGTGCCGTGCGGGGTCTTCTCCACGACGGCGACCTGTGAGGCACCGAGGTCATCGACGGCTACGAGGCGGGTGGCTGATTGCTCGGATCTAGTCACCGGCGGAGTATCTCAGCGTGAGCTGGATCTGCTGCTTATCGCGCGAAGCGGCAGCGAACGGGACCAACCCGGGCCTGACTCCGCCGCATGGAAACCAGGTCTTTCCTCGCGCTCCTGCTTCTCGCGCTTCGCTTCGAGCCACACCGACGGGCCCCGAGAGCGGCTGGGACAACTACGACGCGAGGTCGTCTCGCGGGTCGCCCGCGTGGAACGGCTCAGGCGCCACGACGCCTCCGACGAGCATTCCGGAGCCGAGGTGCGTGCCGAGCACCGGCCCCACCTCGGTGCAGAACAGCGGACCCGCGCCGAAGATCTTGGTGCCCCGAGCGACCAGATGCTCGGCGTCCTCGGGTGACTGGGCGTGTTGCACGACCCAGTCCGTGGCGCCGTGGTCGTGCAGCCCACGCAGGTATTCGCCCATCCGCTCCAAAGCGCGTTTCTTCGTTCGGACGCGACCGACGGGGGTGATCTCGGTGCCGAAGGTCAAGATCGGCTTGACTTTCAGCGCCGTCCCGAGCATCGCCTGTGCCGCCCCGATGCGCCCGCCGCGGCGCAGGTATTCGAGAGTGTCTAGGCAAAACCAGATTTCGAGGCGCTCGCGAGCTTGACGCACGGTATCGACGACGGCATGGAGCTCGGCGCCTTGCTCGGCTGCCCGCGCGGCAGCCACGACGAGGCAGCCCAGACCGCCGGCGCCGGTCTGGCTGTCGACGACCTCGATGCGCCCGGGGTGCCCCTCTTCGGCAAGGGAGCGCGCCGCCTCGGTCGCGCTCTCGCACGTCCCCGAGATGCCGGCGGCAATGTGAACGGAG
>DATDKQ010000189.1:0-6408 GCA_036519915.1 Solirubrobacterales bacterium
CGAGGCACGCACGCCCTTTGCGCTTCGGCGCGAAATCGCGGGGGCGCGGGACAAGGAGGAGCTGAGTGAGGCGGCGCAGCGGCTGCGCTCCACGGTGGTCGCGCTGCATGCCACCAAGCTCCCTCCCCAGCAGATCGGCCGCGTGATCTCAGTCGTCGCCGACGCGCTGGTCCGGCGCATGATCGAGCTGGCGATCGAGTCCAAGGGCACGGCGCCGGCGGAGTTCGCCTGGCTTGCGCTGGGCAGCCACGGCAGACGTGAGACCGTGCCCTCTTCCGACGTCGACTCGGGGATGGCCTGGGTGGACGAGTCCGAGCAGGAGTCCAGCGGATCAGACCCGCGACGCGTGATCGCTTCCGAGGGGGTTGTGGGCTACATGCGGACGATCGCGGGCGACGTGGAGGACTGCATCCGGGTCGTTGGCTGGCGTCTCGACCCACACGGCGTTACCGCGTCCAGTGAGTTCTCTGCCAGCTCGATGGGCACGTGGCGCCGGTCGATCGGGAATTGGCTGCAGAACCCGGGCGACGAGAAGGTCCTGATCGCGACCTCGATCCTGCTCGACGGCCGCACGGTTTACGGGTCGGCGGAACTCGACCCGCGGGCGATCCTGCTGGAGCCCGAAAATCGCGTCACGCTGCTGCCATCGATGCTCCGCCTTGCGCTGGCGCAGAAGCTACCGACCGGATTCCGGGGCAACATCGTGGTCGAGAGCTCCGGCGAGCACAGCGGGACCTTCGACATCAAACACGGTGGACTGCTCTCGGTCGTCGATATCGCCCGCTTCGGCGCACTGAAGGCCGGCGCCAAGGTCACGGCGACGATCGAGCGACTGCGGGCAGCGTCCGAGCTCGGGGCCATCGAGCCCGCACATGCCCGGACGCTCGAGGAGGCCTACGACCTCTTCACCGCGCTCCGGCTCGAGCACCAGATTCGGCAGCTCGAGCAGGGAAACGAGCCAGATGACAATGTCGACCCGAATGAGCTCTCAGAGCTCACGCGACGGTATCTGCGCGACGCATTCCGCGAGGTCGCCGCCGTGCAGAAGTCGCTGTCGAGCGGGGTCGCGTAGCCAAGAGCTGCCCCCGCGGCTACCAGCCGCCCTCGATTGGGGTAGCTACCAGCCGCCCTCGGCCCGCCGGTCGTACTTGAGCTCCGCATCGCCGAGCTCGAAGACGAGCAGCTTTCGCTCAGTGAAGGATTCGAGGAACCATTCGGAGAGCTCACGGCCGACTCCGCTCCTTCCGGCTCCACCGAAGGGCGCCAGCTGGTCCCAGTAGTTGCTTGTTTCGTTGATGTTGACCGAGCCGTGCGGCAGCGCCTCGCCCACCCGCCAAGCAGTCGCGAGGTCCCTCGTCCAAAGCGAGGCGATCAGGCCGAGCTCACTGCGATTTGCGATCTCGACCGCCTCCTGCGCCGAGGAGATCTTGGCGATCGGCGCCACCGGACCGAAGGTCTCAGCCTGCATGATCCGCATCTCCTGGCTCACGTTCGTGAGAATCGTGGCCGGGTAGTAGAGATCCTCCTCAGGTCCGAACTGCACGATGTCGGCACCCTTGCTGCGGGCGTCCTCGACGTGCTCCACCACGCGTGCCAGGGTCGCCTCGGTGCAGAGCGGTCCCATCTCCGTCTCCTCCTCGGCCGGGTCGCCGATCCTGAGCGCCCGTGCGCGCCCGGTGAGCTTCTCGACGAACTCCTCATAGACCGCCTCGTGGACGAGCAGGCGCTCGGCCGAGGTGCAGACCTGACCGGTGTAGTAGAAGCAGCCGTTCATCGCTCCGTCGACGGCAGCGTCGACGTCGGCGTCGGCCAGGATGATGAAGGGTCCGTCGCCCCCGAGCTCGAGCAGATGAGGCTTGAGCGGCGCGGAGCGAGCGATCAGCTCACCGGTCGCGGTGGAGCCGGTGAAGAAAATCCCGTCGACGCCCTCGTGCTCGACGATCGCGGCGCCGACGTCGCCGTAGCCCTGAACCAGGTTGACCACTCCGGGCGGCAGACCGGCCTCCTCGAAGAGCTCGACCACCATTGCACAGCTCGTGGCCGCGAACTCGGACGGCTTCCAAACCGCCGTGTTGCCCGCGGCGATGATGTGGGCCATCGCGATCGAGCCGATGTCGGTCGGGAAGTTGTAGGGAGTGATCGATCCGATCACGCCGAGGGGGCGATGTCCCAGCACCAGCCGCTTGTTGTTGGTCTGCTCTTGTGTCGAGGGCAGCGACAGGCCTCGATGGCGCAGGACCTCGGCGGCGGCCTTGTCATAAGAGGGGGCCGCGTATTCGTAGACCTCCTCACGGCTGTCGGTGATCGTCTTGCCGATCTCGGCGCACACCATCCGGGCGATCGACTCGGCGTTGTCGCGGAAGACCTCGGTGATCCTGCGGAGAATCTTGGCTCGGTCGATCAGCGGCATCCCCGCCCAGTCCGGTTGCGCGCGCCGAGCCGCCGCGACGGCCCGATCGACATCAGAGGAATCGCATCGGGCGACGGTATTGATCACTTCGCGTGAATGCGGCGAGCGGACCTCGAAGGTGCCGGCGCTCCCTTCAACCCAGTCACCACCGATAAGTGCACGGTCGGGCGCTTTGCTCATCAAGGCCATGGAGACTCCTTAGGGTTCGATTCGCCTACCTAAGCAGATGCGTGGCGTCTTTGCCGGCTGCTCATTTGCCTGCCGAGCACCTGGACCCACATGCTGGCGGATTTGCAACTAGAGCATTAGCGGGGCTTCCTGAAACGCGCCCGACAGGATTCGAACCTGTGACAGCTGCGTAAAGGGCCGAGGGTCGGCTCGTCCCTTGCGCTGTGGGGAAACCGGCGATAGCGTGGTGCCAAGCGACGGACCGCAACCAAAGGGAGGAATCCAACGCTGCGTCGGTCGGTCGGAGCTCTCATCGCCAGCGCCGCCTTTGTCATGTCGCTCGGCCCTGCCGCGAGCGCCGACAGTTTCAGCCTGGGGGTCGCTGCGGGGGAGGTGAGTCCGAACTCAGCGATTCTCTGGGGGCACGCCGATCAAGCCGGCGAGACCCGGGTTGAGGTGGCCACAGATGCGGGCTTCGCGCACATCGTCCGCAGCTTCAAGGTCCAGGCGCAGACTGCAAACGACCTGACCGTCCAGCGGCGCGTGGAGGGGCTCCAGTCGAGCACCCGCTACTGGTATCGCTTCACGAGCGGAGGGGCGACCAGCGACGTGGGCACCTTCGTGACCGCGCCGAAGACCAACGACGATGCGGCGATCAAATTCGCCTGGACCGGGGACTACGACGCCGAGCCGGCCGTCGGGCAGACCCAGCCGTTCTGGAACGACTTCGGGGTCTTCGGTTCCATGCAGGCTGAGGGGAACGACTTCAACATCGCGCTCGGCGACACGATTTACTCCGACAGCGAGGTGCCCGGCAGGCTGAACCCGGTCGCCCTCACGGTCGAGCAGAAGTGGGCCAAGTACAGGCTCAATCTGGGCCAGGCGCCGCTGGCCGACCTGCGTGGCGCCGCGGGCTTCTACTCCCACTGGGACGACCACGAGTTCATCAACGACTTCTCACGCTTCGAGAGCGTGTTCAGCAGTGTGGCACGATCGACGGACAGCTGCTCTACGACCGCGGCGTGAAGGCGTTCACCGACTTTGCGCCGGTCGACTACAGCAGTGGTGACGGGCTCTACCGGACCCGGCGGTGGGGCAAGAACCTGGAGCTCTTCTTCCTCGACGAGCGCTCGTTCCGCTCCGCCAAGGCAAGCAAGGACGGCGTCTGCGACAACCCGCAGACCGCCCAGCCGGACCTGGCGCCGACCGCGCCTCAGGCTGTCCGAAACGCCTTCTCGCTCCTGATCCCTTCGCTGGCCCTACCCGTGTCACAGGCCTGCCTGGACGCGATCAACGATCCAAACCGGACGCTGCTCGGGGACCGGCAGATGAAGGAGTTCCTGCACGACGTGGCGCACTCCAACGCTCGCTTCAAGGTTGTGATGAACGAGCTGCCCATCCAGCAGTACTACTCGCTTCCCTACGATCGCTGGGAGGGCTACGAGGCGGACCGCCAGCATGTCCTCAGCGCCCTCCGGGGGGTGAATAACGTCGTCTTCCTCACAACCGACGTTCACGCCACGCTCGTGAACGACGCCCGGTTCAAGACGCTGGAGCCCGGGGGTCCGCAGAACAGCGGCATCCTCGACGTGACCGTCGGACCGGCGGCCACCGCAACGTTTGCGCGGGAGATCAACGACGCTGTGGGAATTCCGGGGGCTGCGGCCCTCATCGATGACCTGTTCTTCGAGCAGCAACCGCCGTCCGGGCTGGGAATGAAGTGCTCGGGTATCGACCAGTTCAGCTACGGCGAGGTCGCCGTGAACAGCTCGCAGCTCACGATCACCCCCAAGGACATCGACGGCAACCCGCTGACGACCGACGACGGCGCCTGCGGGCCGTTCGTCCTGAACTTCCAAGCATGACATCGGCGGACCCGGCACCAGCGCGGCGGTGAAACCCAGGAAGAGACGCGCCCGACGGGATTCGAACCTGGGACCTTCGGTTTCGTAGACTCTCTATCCCGGGGCCTTTCGTCGACCCTTTCTAAGCTTGGTCCGCGATGGGAGAGCTAGGAACGACGCGAATCCAGCTCTGCGGCCGGCTCGTGGTGGAACTCGACGGCAAGCGGGTCGAGGACGCGCTGCCTGGTGCGAAGGGCAGGCTGCTGCTCGCATACCTGGTGCTCAACCGGGATCGGCGGACGAACCGGGACGAACTCCTGACGGCCGTCTACGGCGAGGAGTCCTCGCCGGACCGTCATCCGAGCCTGAGCGTCCTGCTCTCGAAGCTGCGCGCCGTCATTGGTCACGAGCTCCTGGCAGGACGATCCGAGATCGAGCTCGTGCTGCCGCGTGACGCCTTCGTCGACGTCGAGGCCGCTCGAGAGGCGCTGCACCGGGCCGAGTCGCACGTTGCGGCGGGCGAGTGGGCCCAGTGCTGGGGGCCCGCTGGCGTCGCCTACCACGTTGCCCGCAGGCCTCTGCTACAGGGCGAGGATCGCCCCTGGTTGGAGGAATGGCGGCGTCGGCTCGATGACGTTCATCTGCGTGGACTCGAGTGCTTCGCCGAAGCGAGGCTTGGTCTCGGCGGACCCACACTGCCCCAGGCCGAAGATTGCGCCCGCCGGCTGACCGAGCTTGCCCCCTATCGCGAGACCGGCCACCGGATCCTGATGGAAGCCCTCGAGCGGCGCGGAAATGTCGCCGAGGCACTGCTCGCCTACGACCGCCTACGCGTGCTGGTGCGAGACGAGCTCGGCGTCGCCCCCGGCCCGGCCGTGCAGAACGTCCACAGGCGTCTGCTGGCCGAGAGCACTACGCCCTCGGGTTAGGAACCTCCTCAGCCTGCGCCAGCAGATCCGCCCGAGAGACCTTGCCGGCGAGATCCGGATGGTCCTCCCGCAGGTGCTCTTGCGCCTTCTGCCAGAGCTCCTCGTCGTCTTCGCCCTTAAGCACGTAGCCACACACGCAAGGAATCTGCTTCACGCCCTCATCGTATGCGGGAATGACCTGAACACGACTCCGTGCCCGGCAATCTAGAAACCTCGACGAAAGGTTCGCGAAACAGGCGGCTGCGACCCTCACCCTAACGACTGAAAGGAGCAGCGTCATGGCAACATTCGCCGTCATCGCCGAGCATCCGCCCGACCTCTGCCCGACCTCCAATGCTCAGACGCGGCAGATCCTGAAGGAGGGTGCCAGCCAGATCCCGCAACTCGCCGAGCACCTCGGCGTCGACATCGGCACGCTCCGCATCTTCGGCCCGGACCACATCATTCTCGCGGTCGTCGAGGCGGACGACATTGATTCCGTCAGGAACTTCGCCCTCCAGAGCCACCTCATGCAGTGGAACACCGTGAAGATCCACGCCACCTACTCGATCGAGGAGGCTGTCGCGATGGTCGACGAGGTCGAGGCCATCTTCTAGGTGCCTCCCGCGAGGTACTGAAATCAGCTTCACAGGGCGGCGCCCGAGAGCGCGCCCGACAGGATGACGGAACGACCGAACGAAGGCCGATGACCGGACCGGCTATACGGATTCCATCGGAGCGAACCGTCTTGCTACCAGCCTCTGCCTAGAGGTCGAGCACTCCCGAGAGCTGGTTCTGCGCGCCGGCGGTTCGCAGGCGATAGTTGCGCGATGGTCCTGTCACGCACGGGAGCTGAATGCTCTGATTCTGCTTCCAGGTGATGGAATGACCGAAACGCCCCCTTCCGCACGATGAATGCGGTTTCGTGGCTATTCCTAAGCGCGCCCGACAGGATTCGAACCTGTGACCTTCGGTTTCGTAGACCGACGCTCTATCCGACTGAGCTACGGGCGCGGAGGCGAAAGCGTAGCGGTGCCTCGTCGAGGGGAGGACCGCTCAGAGGTGGGTCCTGAGACAC
>DATDKQ010000190.1:0-13580 GCA_036519915.1 Solirubrobacterales bacterium
CCGGAGATCATCGTCAACAACGAGAAGCGGATGCTGCAGGAGGCCGTCGACGCCCTGTTCGACAACGGGCGCCGCGGCCGTCCCGTCACTGGCCCGGGCAACCGGCCGCTGAAGTCGCTCTCGGACATGCTCAAGGGCAAGCAGGGCCGCTTCCGGCAGAACCTGCTCGGCAAGCGGGTCGACTACTCGGGACGGTCGGTGATCGTGTCGGGTCCGAGCCTGCGGCTGCACCAGTGCGGGCTGCCGAAGCTGATGGCGCTGGAGCTGTTCAAGCCGTTCATCATGGCCCGGCTCGTCGAGCGCAAGCAGGTCCAGAACATCAAGGCCGCCAAGAAGATGGTGGACTCGATGATCCCCGAGGTCTGGGACGTCCTCGAGGAGGTCATCCACGAGCACCCGGTGCTCCTCAACCGCGCGCCGACGCTCCACCGCCTGGGCATCCAGGCCTTCGAGCCGGTGCTGGTCGAGGGCAAGGCGATCCAGATCCACCCGCTCGTCTGTCACGCGTTCAACGCCGACTTCGACGGCGACCAGATGGCCGTCCACCTGCCGCTCTCCGCGGAGGCCCAGGCCGAAGCGCGGATCCTGATGCTCTCCTCCAACAACATCCTCTCGCCGGCGCACGGCGCGCCGCTGGCCACCCCGACCCAGGACATGGTCCTTGGTCTCTACTACCTGACCTACGCGAGCGAGGACGTCGAGGAGCTCGACGCCGCCAAGCTCGACGAGAGGCCGCATCCGTTCCGGACCGCGCAGGAGGCCGAGCTCGCCTATGAGAACGGGATCGTCCAGCTGCACGACTACGCGGAGTACCGCCGTGCCGGTCACGAGCACTTCCTGACCACGGTCGGCCGGATCATCTACAACGATCGGGTCGAGCGGGCGATCGCCGATGCCCTCGGGGAGGAGTACGACCCCGAGAAGTACGAGTTCGTCAACCGCTCCCTGAAGAAGCGGGACGTCAACGAGATCGTCAGCGACCTGGTCGAGGACTACGGTGCCCCCGCGGTCGCGCTCGTCCTCGACTCGTTCAAGGAGCTCGGGTTCCACTACGCCACGCAGGCAGGGATCACGATCTCGAAGAACGACGTGGTGGCTCCCCCCGACAAGGAGGAGATCCTCGAGCGCTACGAGTCCGAGACCGAGGAGATCATGAGCCAGTACGACGACGGCTACATCACGGCGGAGGAGCGGAAGGACGCCGTCACCTCACGCTGGGACCGGGCGACCGAGGAGGTCGGTCAGGCGATGGAGCGCAACCTCGACGAGCTGAACCCGATCTTCATGATGGCCAACTCGGGAGCGCGAGGCTCGTTCAAGCAGATTCGCCAGCTGGCCGGCATGCGCGGCCTGATGGCCAATCCGAAGGGCGAGATCATCGAGCGGCCGATCAAGGCCAACTTCATGGAGGGCCTCTCGGTGCTCGAGTACTTCATCTCGACGCACGGTGCCCGGAAGGGTCTCGCGGACACCGCGCTGCGGACCGCCGACTCGGGCTACCTGACCCGGCGTCTTGTCGACGTCTCCCAGGACGTCATCGTCCGCATCGACGACTGCAAGACCAAGGATCACATCGAGATGCCGCTCTACCGCGACAACGGCACAGAGCTCAACCCGAACCTGATCGGCCGGATGGCCGCCAAGAAGTTCACGACCAAGCGCGGCCGTGAGCTGCTCAAGCGCAACCAGCAGATCGACTGGACCGAGGTGCACGAGATCGCCGAGGGCTTCAAGGACGACGAGGACGTCACCGTCCCGGTTCGCTCGGTGCTCAAGTGCGAGGCCGAGTCAGGCATTTGCCGCCAGTGCTACGGCGTCATGCCCGCGACCGGATTCCCGGTCGAGATCGGGGACGCGGTCGGGATCATCGCGGCGCAGTCGATCGGCGAGCCGGGCACCCAGCTCACCATGCGGACCTTCCACACCGGCGGGGTCGCCGGGTTGGACATCACTCAGGGTCTGCCGCGTGTCGTCGAGCTCTTCGAGGCGCGCAAGCCGAAGGGCCTCGCGCAGATCGCCGAGGTCGGCGGCAAGGTCACGGTCGAGGAGACCGACAAGGCCGTCAAGTTGACGATCACCGACGACAAGGGCGAGGAGCACGCCTACTCGTTCCCGCCGCGGACGAACATCCTGGTAGAGGCCGGCAAGCGCGTCGAGAGGGGCGACCAGCTGAACGAGGGCTCGCTCTACCCGGCCGAGATCCTCGCGATCCGGGGCCGCACCGACACCGAGGTCTACATCGTGGCCGAGGTGCAGCGCGTCTACCGGACCCAGGGCGTGGACATCAATGACAAGCACATCGAGCTGATCGTTCGCCAGATGCTGAAGAAGGTGCGGGTGGAGTCGAAGGGCTCGACCGAGCTCCTGCCCGGGCAGCTGGAGGACCGCCTGGTCTTCGACGCGATCAACGAGAAGTTCAAGGGCAAGAAGACGAAGACGCCGGCACGAGCCGAGGAGGTCATCCTCGGGATCACCAAGGCGTCGCTCGCCACCGAGTCCTTCCTCTCGGCCGCGTCCTTCCAGGAGACGACCAAGGTGCTCACCGACGCCGCCCTGGAGGGCAAGCGCGACCGGCTGATGGGCCTGAAGGAGAACGTGATCATCGGCAAGCTGATCCCGGCTGCGACCGGCCTGAAGCACTACCGCTCGCTGCAGATCGAGCCGGTGGAGCCGGCGCAGCCTCCGGCCGAGGAATTCTCCGAGGAGGAGCTCGCCAAGGAGCTCGACCTCGCCGGCGACGGCGACAGCTCCCCGATGGAGGGGTTCGGCCCCTCCTTCGCGGAAGAGCTGGAGGAGCTTGCCTCCGAGATCGAGACGCCGGGCGCCGGGCAGGCCGCCGGCACCGGCGAAACCGAGGAGTCCGAGCAGTCCTGAGCGGTTAGGCGGGCGGGTCCTGTACCCGCCCGACTGCCCGTCTTCCGACGTCTACTGAGCCGCCTGCGTCAGGCCGACCAGGTGGCCCTCCGGGTCAGTGAACAGGCCGATTGTCAGGCCCTCGACCGGTGAGTCCGGCCCCATGACCCGGGTGCCGCCCAGCTTCTCGACCTGCTCGAGGGAGGCCCCGACGTCCGGCACCTCGATGTAGAAGGTGACGTGGCCCTCGTAGCCCTCCGGCCCGACGCCAATGCCGCCGCCGATGCCGATGCCCTCGGAGTTGACGTTGCCGTCACGCTGCACCAGCGCATACGGGGGCACTCCCTCCTGTGTGGCCGCCGGCGGCTCGTCATAGGTCCACCCGGCGACGTCCGAGTAGAAGCTCTTCAGCCCCTCGTAGTCCTTGCCAACGACCTCGAAATGCACCACGGGCTGTCCCATTCGATTCCCTCCTGTGAGTTGTTGGTCGGTGCTCAGCTTCCGGCGGGAGTGTGCTCGCGTCGCTCGTGGGCGGCCATCCCGGGAGCCAGACGCGGCTCGATCACCGGCGTCCGTCTGCGGCCGCCGGGCTGACAGTCGGGCTGCGCCTTCGTGGTGCCCCCGTGCGGACCTCGATGGCGCGGGCCGGGCTTGAGCGGGTTGCGACGGAAGCGACGGAAGGTGTGGTCGTCCGCGTCACCCGGCAGATCCTCGACCTGCGGCTCGTCCTTGACGGCCCACCAGATCAGCCACATCCCATAGAGGACCGGGATCTTCAGGACCACAGCCAAGAAGATGATCGGTACGACCTCTCCCATCCCGGCGAGTCTACCCGGCCTCAACGAGGCTGAAAGCCGTCGCGTGCCCAGGCCTCCAGCGCCTCCACGTGGGCATCGGTGAGGCCGATGGCGGATTCCGTGGGCACGAGCAGGGTGGGAGCCTCCCGCCGCTCCGCCCACTCGTAACAGCTCTCATCGAGGCTGTCGTCGATCCAGGCAAGCGGGCGGGAGCCGGAATACTCCTCAAGGGCTTCGACCTTCCAATGGGCGGTGCCGAAGCGCGCGCGCCCGTCGAAGGTGAGGTAGGGCAGTTTCGGCACGCCCAGGATGGTCGGCAGGTGATCGTTGGCGCGATCCTCCCAGCCGCTCGCCCAGACCAGCTCGTAGCTCCCGGCCAGCCGGTTCAGCCGCGGGCCGGTCTCGAGCGCGATGCAGTGGAGCATCCCGTCGATCAGGTGGAACTCTCCGGGAGCATCCTCCGGGTTGGCTCGGCCGGGCTCGATCGGCTGGTCGAAGCCGAACAGGCTGATTACACCGTCGACGTCGACGGCGAGGATCGGCCGGTCGCCGGCCGTCTTCTTGCGGAAGAGCGGCATGAGCCCCGGCAGGTTACGGCCGCTACCATGCACCGCCGTGCCTAACACCAATCAGCTCGTCCGCAAGGGACGAACCCACAAGAAGAAGAAGATGTCGACGCCGGGCCTGAAGTCGGGCCAGGGGCGCAAGAAGCGCGTCGCCGCCCCGCAGCGACGTGGCGTCTGCACTCGCGTTGCGACGGTGACGCCGAAGAAGCCGAACTCCGCGCTTCGGAAGATCGCTCGCGTTCGGCTCACCAACGGGCTCGAGGTGACGAGCTACATCCCGGGGGAGGGGCACAACCTTCAGGAGCACTCCGTGGTCCTCGTCCGCGGTGGCCGGGTCAAGGACCTGCCGGGCGTCCGTTACAAGGTCGTCCGCGGGGCACTAGACGCGGCGGGTGTCTCGGATCGCAAGCAGGGCCGTTCGCTCTACGGAGTGAAGGCCACTTAGGATGCCGCGCCGCAACCAGGCCACGATCCGCCTGCTCGAGCCCGACTCCGTCTATCGGAGCCGGCTCGTCCAGCAGTTGGTCAACAAGGTGATGGCCGACGGCAAGAAGTCGCTCGCCGAGCAGATCACCTACGACGCCCTCGCTCTGGTGGGCGAGCGCACGGGCAACAATCCGGTCGAGGAGCTGGAGGGCACGATCAAGCAGCTCACCCCGGTCCTCGAGGTTCGCTCACGCCGCGTCGGCGGCGCGACCTACCAGGTCCCCGTCGAGGTCCCAGCTCGCCGTGCCCGGACGCTGGCGGTGCGCTGGCTGGTCGAGTTCGCCCGGGCACGCGGTGAGAAGTCGATGGCCGAGCGTCTCGCCAACGAGATCCTCGACGCTTCCAAGCAGCAGGGCAACGCCTGGAAGCGGAAGGACGACATCTACCGGATGGCGCAGGCCAACAAGGCCTTCGCCCACTACCGCTGGTAGCGGTTTCGTCCCTCTCCTAGAGGCGGCTGCAAACCTTCGTCTGGCGTTGTCCTCGGTCGGGCGTCTCGCTCACGCACGTTTTCAGTGCGCTCGCTTCGCCGCCCTCCCTGCGTCCTAGCCAGACTCGGTTTTCGCCGCCTTTCGTGACCCGAAGATCTGCTCGCCCCGGGTCGCATCGTGGCGAGCGCCGCGCCGCAGACCGTGAGGACCAGCGAGCCGACCAGCTCGAGCCAGAAGCCGGCGACGGGTTTGGCCTCGGCGTCGATGAAGGACTGCCGCGGGTCATCAAGCGTGCCGATCTTGTTGACGTCCGGCAGATCCCCGATCAGGAAGATCAGCAGTGCGATCAGGCCGCAGATGGCGACCGCCATCGCGGCGACCTGCTTGAGCTGCTCGTCGCGGGCCGTGAGGCTAACGAGGATCAGGACCAGCGCGAAGATCGCGAGCACCAATGTCGCGTAGCCGTGCTGGTCCTTCGAGCTGATCGCCTGGAGGGCCTCACCGCCCGGCGGCGTGAGATGAAAGATGTCGGTGAACTGAGACGCGCCGAGCATCGCCGCAGCGCCGACGCAGGCGAACACGAGCAGGGTCTCGGTGCGCGGAAGCCTCTTCACTGCTCCGCCTGGAGGCCTGGGTAGATCCCCCCGGCCTCCCGGTGCGCCGTTCGCCGCGTTTCCCCACCCGACCTGCCGCGCCTCCTGATTCTCTCCCGGCTCACACCGCGAGAGTAGTGGGCGAGCAGGCCGCCGCAGAGGATGAGGACCGCCGAGGAGGCGACCTCAGCCCAGAATCCCTGCAGGAGCGTGGCCTCCGTGCCGGTGAACGCGAGCCCCGCCCTGCCGACCTCGAGGCCCTGCGGAAGGTCGACCGCGAGCGCGACGGCGAGCCCGACGAGGCCGCAGACGGCGACTCCGCCGGCGAGCCGCGGCCTCCCCCGGAAGGCGGCCACGATCAGGATCGCCGCCAGCGCCGCGACGGGCAGCAGGATCCACAGATGGGCGCTCCCGGCGGTCTCCCTGTCGGTGATCGGAGCCGGGACTTCCGCGCCGAGCTTGCCGGCATAGCCGGGGGCGTCGACCACGACACCGTGGTAGTCGAAGAACTGCGAGACCCCGAGTCCGACCGCCGCGCAGACGCCCACGAAGGCGACGGTCGAACGGGGGTTGACGTGTGCGCGCGTCGCCTCGACGATGATGAGCGCGGCACTGAGCAACACGGCCCCGACCCAGCGGACGGCGAGCTGCCCGACCTCGAGGACGACGGCGATCAGCGCCGCGATCAGCTGGATCACGAAAAGGAGGGCGCGGGCGACCGGCCGTCCGATCCAGGAGAGGAACGCCGCGACGGGAGCGCCGAGGGGTCGGAGTCGGCGTCCCGTCTCGAGCGCAGCTCCGCGAAGCCTGACGGAGAGATCCTGTTCGGGCCGCACTGCGCGCCGGGCCTCCGCGCGGCGGCGACGGGACATCGCGCGAGCCTCGCGGCGGGTGCGCTCGGTGAGCTCATCGAGGCGACTGCCAGACCGCTTGCGGCGTCGCATCCTGAGGCGGAATCCCTTCCTGGGAGCCATCATGCCGCTGCTATCATCATCGGTCGTTCCGGGGTGCCCCCGCAGGGCCCCGTGGGCGATAACCGTTTCAATGGAGAACGGCGCGACATAGGAGCAGTTCGGGTCGAAGAGACGCTGTGCGCTCGGGCCCGCAAGGGCCTTTTTTCTGCGCTGATTCCGAACTCAGACTAAACGTTCCGTTCCTGGCTCACGCCAGTACGAAGACAGGACCCAATGCCCCGCAGCTTTCCCCTAGAGAAGACCCGCAACATCGGCATCATGGCCCACATCGATGCCGGTAAGACGACGACCACGGAGAGAATCCTCTACTACACGGGCCGCACCCACAAGATGGGTGAGGTCCACGAGGGTGCTGCCGTCATGGACTGGATGGAGCAGGAGCAGGAGCGCGGCATCACGATCACGTCCGCCGCGACCGCCTGCGAGTGGGACGACCATCGCATCAACATTCTCGACACGCCGGGGCACGTCGACTTCACCGTGGAGGTGGAGCGAAGCCTTCGTGTTCTCGACGGCGCGATCGCGCTGTTCGACTCCGTAGCCGGCGTCGAGCCGCAGTCCGAGACCGTCTGGCGCCAGGCCGACAAGTACGGCGTGCCGCGAATCGCCTACGTCAACAAGATGGATCGCACCGGCGCGGACTTCTTCAAGGCCGTGGAGACGATGCGCGACCGGCTGGGCGCGAACCCGCTGCCCATCCAGATCCCGATCGGCCAGGAGGCGGACTTCCAGGGCGTCGTCGACCTGATCGAGAACAAGGCCCTGGTCTGGAAGGACGAGCTCGGGACCGAGTTCGAGTACACGGACATTCCCGAGGACCTCGTCGACTCCGCCCAGGAGCATCGCACCCACCTGATCGAAGCCTGCGCCGACTACGACGACGAGCTGCTCGAGGCCTATCTCAACGATCAGGAGATTCCCCACGAGAGGATCGTCTCCTCGCTCCACCGGGCCACCCTCGACATCAAGGTGACGCCGGTGCTCTGCGGCTCCTCGTTCAAGAACAAGGGCGTGCAGCCACTTCTCGACGCGATCGTCGAGCTCCTGCCCTCGCCGCTCGAGGTCCCGGCCGTCAAGGGCATGGTGCCTCCGAAGAAGGGCGACAACGGCGGCCCGACCGAGGCCGAGCGCCCCGCCGACGACACCGGCCCCTTCGCGGCCCTCGCCTTCAAGGTGATGGCGGACCCCTACGTCGGCAAGCTGACCTACTTCCGCGTCTACTCCGGCAAGCTCAGCGCCGGCGGCCGCGTCCTGAACGCCTCCTCGGGGCGCACGGAGCGCATCGGGCGCCTGCTGATGATGCACGCCAATCACCGAGAGGAGATCGAGGAGTGCTACGCGGGCGACATCCTTGCGGGCGTCGGCCTCAAGCAGACCTCGACGGGCGACACCCTCTGCGCCCCCGACGCACCGATCGAGCTCGAGCAGATCGAATTCCCCGAGCCGGTGATCGCGGTGGCGATCGAGCCCAAGACCAAGGCCGACCAGGAAAAGCTCTCCTCCAGCCTCGCCCGGCTGGCCGAGGAGGACCCGACCTTCCAGGTCGAGTCCGACGAGGAGACCGGCCAGACCCTGATCCACGGGATGGGCGAGCTCCACCTCGAGGTGATCGTCGACCGTCTGCTCCGCGAGTTCTCGGTCGACGCGAACGTCGGCCGCCCCCAGGTCGCCTATCGCGAGACGATCCGCGAGCCCGTCAACAAGGTCCAGGGCCGCTTCGTCCGCCAGACCGGCGGCCGCGGCCAGTATGGCCACGCGGTCATCAACGTCGAGCCGGCCCCGGGCGAGGGCTTTGACTTCATCAACTCCATCAAGGGCGGCACGATCCCGTCCGAGTTCATCCCCTCGGTCGAGTCGGGCATCGAGGAGGCCCTGCAGTCGGGCGTCAAGGCCGGCTATCCGATGGTGGACGTCCGCGTGGAGCTGATCGACGGCTCCTACCACGACGTCGACTCCTCGGAGATGGCCTTCAAGATCGCCGGCTCGATGGCGGTGCAGGAAGCCGCCCGTAAGGCCAAGCCGGTGCTGCTCGAGCCGGTCATGTCGGTGGAGGTCGTAACGCCTGAGGAGTTCCTCGGTGAGGTGATCGGCGACCTCTCCCGCCGCCGCGGGAAGGTCCAGGGCCAGGAGCCCCGAGGCAATGCCCTCGCGGTGCAGGCCTTCGTGCCCCTCGGCGAGATGTTCGGTTACGCGACGGACCTGCGTTCTTCGACGCAGGGGCGGGCCAGCTACACGATGCAGTTCGAGCGGTACGAGGAAGTCCCCAAGAGCATCGAGGACGAAATCGTCGAGCACCGTTCGGGAGAGCCCGTGGGAGCCAGCGCGTAGCTATATTCCGCAGGTTGACCCGGCGGCGGTTTTTGTCGCCGCCGTGTAGGGCGAAGCCGACCCTATCCAACGCACCAGACTTAAACCCACGAGACACTTAAAGGAGCGAGATGTCCAAGGAGAAGTTCGATCGCGATAAGCCGCACGTGAACGTCGGCACAATCGGCCATGTCGATCACGGCAAGACCACGCTGACAGCCGCGATCACCAAGACACTCGCCGAAAAGGGCGGCACAGAGGTCAAGACGTTCGAGGAGATCGACAACGCGCCCGAGGAGAAGGAGCGCGGGATCACGATCGCCACCTCGCACGTCGAGTACGAGACAGACAACCGTCACTACGCCCACGTCGACTGTCCCGGCCACGCGGACTACGTCAAGAACATGATCACCGGCGCCGCCCAGATGGACGGCGCGATCCTGGTGGTCTCGGCGCCCGACGGCCCGATGCCCCAGACCCGCGAGCACATCCTGCTGGCGCGCCAGGTGAACGTCCCCTACGTGGTCGTCTACCTGAACAAGACCGACATGGTCGACGACGAGGAGCTCCTCGAGCTGGTCGAGGAGGAGGTCAAGGATCTGCTCAACGAGTACGAGTTCCCCGGCGACGAAGTCCCGATCATCAAGGGCTCGGCGCTGAAGGCGCTCGAGGGTGACGAGGAGGCCAAGCAGTCGATCATCGACCTGGCCGCGGCGCTCGACGAGTACATCCCCGAGCCCGAGCGCGACCTCGACAAGCCGTTCCTGATGCCGGTCGAGGACGTCTTCTCGATCACCGGCCGCGGCACCGTCGCCACCGGCCGTATCGAGCAGGGCGTCGTCAACACCGGCGACGAGGTCGAGATCGTCGGGATCAAGGACAGCACCAAGACCGTGGTCACCGGCGTCGAGATGTTCCGCAAGATCCTCGACGAGGGGCGGGCGGGCGACAACGTCGGCTGCCTGCTCCGCGGCACGAAGCGTGAGGAGATCGAGCGAGGCCAGGTGCTCTGCAAGCCGGGCTCGATCACCCCGCACACGAAGTACAAGGCGGAGGTCTACTGCCTGAAGAAGGAGGAGGGCGGTCGCCACACGCCGTTCGTCTCCGGCTATCGGCCGCAGTTCTATTTCCGCACGACTGACGTCACCGGCGTCGTCAACCTCCCGGAGGGCCGTGAGTTCGTGGCGCCGGGGGAGAACGCCGAGATGGAGGTCGAGCTGATTCAGCCGATCGCCATGGATCAGGGCCTCAGGTTCGCGATTCGAGAGGGCGGGCGAACCGTCGGCTCCGGAGTCGTTACCGAGGTAGTCGAATAGCTGCATAGCGGGCCCCCTCGGGGGCCCGTTGTTAGTACGGCCCTCCCACCAGGGCAAAGGGCCCGGACAACTGCAAGACATACGACCAGGGCGCGGCCCTAGATGCATTCGGGGCGGCGCCCTCGCTGCGCGAAGAGAGCAGAAAGAACAAGTGGCTTCACTGACATCAGGAAAGATCAGGATTCGGCTCAAGGCGTACGACCACGACGCCATAGACCGGGCTGCCCAGGAGATCGTGGGCACCGCCGAGCGCACCGGCGCGACGGTCGCCGGACCGATCCCGCTGCCGACCGACAAGCACGTCTACGTCGTCATCCGCTCGCCGTTCAAGGACAAGGACTCGCGCGAGCACTTCGAGATCCGCACCCACAAGCGACTGATCGACATCCACCAGCCCACCCCCAAGACGGTCGACGAGCTCCAGCGCATGGAGACCCTGCCGGCCGGAGTTGATGTGGAGATCAGGCTATGAGCGCGATCGTCGGCAAGAAGCTGGGGATGACCCAGGTCTTCACCGAGGACGGCACCTCCGTCCCCGTGACGGTGATCGAGGCGCAGCCGAACAAGGTCACCGCGCTCCGCCGCGCCGATCGGGACGGCTATGACGCCGTCCAGCTCGCTGCCGATCCGGTCGCCCCAGAGAACAAGCTCACCAAGGCCGAGCTCGGACACCTGAAGAAGGCGGGCGCAACCGCGATGCGCACGCTGGTGGAGTTCCGAGGCGTCGAGGTCGGCGGCTCCGCCGGCGGCGGGGAGGCGACGGAGGGCGAGTCCGCAGAGGGTGAGGACGCCGGCGGGGAGGAGGCGTCCTCTGATCTCAAGGTGGGGGACGACGTCACCGTCACGAGCTTCGAGCCCGGCCAGCGCGTCAAGGTCTCCGCGGTCTCGATCGGCAAGGGCTTTCAGGGGACCATCAAGCGCCATAACTTCAGCCGCGGGCCCGAGACTCACGGCTCCCACAACGTCCGGGCGCCCGGCTCGGTCGGCGCGAGCGCCGATCCGGCCCGGGTCTTCAAGGGCATGGGCATGCCCGGCCAGATGGGGGCGCGGCGAGTCACCCAGCGCGGCGCCCACGTCTTCGACGTCGATGCCGAGCGCAACCTGCTCTTGATCCGGGGCTCCGTCCCCGGCGGGAAGAACGCCACAGTGGAGGTGCGCAGCGATGGCTAACTCGCAAACGGCGGCCACAAAAACCGCCGCCGGGCTAAAGGCGACGACGCTCGGCAAGCAGGCGAAGTCCGACCTCCCCAAGGAGATCTTCGGTGAGCCCTTCCATGAGGCCCTCGTCTACGAGGCTGCCCGTGCGGATCTCGCGGCGCGTCGCCGCGGAACCCACTCGAGCCTCACTCGAGGCGAGGTGGCGATGACCACCGCCAAGGCCTGGCGGCAGAAGGGCACGGGGCGCGCTCGCGCCGGGGCCCTGAGCGTTCCGCATCGCTACGGCGGCGGCGCGGCGTTCGGCCCGAAGCCACGGAGCTACACGGTCAAGGTGAACCGCAAGGCCCGGCGCAAGGCGTTCCGGGCGGCGCTCTCCGTTCATGCAGAGCGCAACTCGGTTGCGGTTCTCGACGGATCCACCTTCTCCGAGCCGGCGACGAAGCAGGCGGCCGACGCGCTCAAGAAGTGGGGCGCGGACGGGCCGACGCTCATCGTGATCGGCGCGGAGGAGGAGGCCGTGGCGAAGAGCTTCCGGAACATCGACGGTGTCCACGTAGCGCTCGCTGACGCAGCGGGCGTCGCGGACGTGCTCGGAGCCGGGTCCCTGGTCGTCACTCAGACTGCGCTCGAGCAGCTCAAGGGGAGGGCCGTCTAGTGGATCCCCGCCAGGTGATCGTTCGACCGGTGGTCTCGGAAAAGAGCTACGCCCTGATGGGCGAGGGCAAGTACACGTTCCGCGTCCATGATCGGGCGCACAAGCTGCAGATCGCGCATGCGGTCGAGGAGATCTTCGAGGTCAAGGTACGGGCGGTCCGGACCTCCAAGGTGAAGTCCAAGCCGAAGCGGCGCGGGCTGAACAGCGGGCGCTCCCGATCCTGGAAGAAGGCCGTCGTCCAGCTCGCTCCCGGCGAGCGGATCGAGCTGTTCGAGGGCGCGGCGGTGGAGGGCTAGCCATGCCGAATCGCAAGACAAGACCGACCAGTCCCGGCAGGCGCTTCGGCACCTACATGGTGCGCGACGAGGTCACCAACGCCGAGCCGAACAAGAAGCTCACCAAGGGCAAGGGCTCATCCGGCGGCCGCAACTCGAACGGCCGGGTCACCGCGCGTCATCGCGGCGGCGGGGCAAAACGCCGCTACCGCCAGATCGACTTCAAGCGCACCAAGGACGGGATCCCCGCCCGCGTTGCCTCGATCGAGTACGACCCGAACCGCTCGGCGAGCATCGCCCTGATCAACTACGCCGACGGCGAGAAGCGCTACATCCTCGCCCCTCAGGGGCTGAGGGTCGGCGCCGAGGTCGTCTCGGGCGAAGGTGCCGACATCGCACCGGGCAACTCGCTGTCCCTGGCCCGCATTCCGACCGGCACCGTTGTCCACAACGTCGAGCTGGTCCCCGGCCAGGGCGGCAAGCTCGGTCGCTCGGCGGGCACGGCGATCCAGGTGGTCGCCAAGGAGGGCCCGATGGTGAGCCTGCGGCTGCCGTCCTCGGAGGTGCGAATGGTCCGCGGGGAGTGCCGCGCGACCGTCGGCACGCTCTCGAACGCCGAGCACCAGAACCTGAAGGTCGGCAAGGCGGGCCGCAACCGGCACAAGGGCAAGCGCCCGCAGACGCGGGGTGTCGCCATGAACCCGGTCGACCACCCGCACGGCGGCGGCGAGGCCCATCACACACCGGGCGGCCACCCGGTCACCCCGTGGGGCAAGCCGACGCTGGGCTACAGGACCCGAAAGAAGGGCAAGCGCTCGGACGGGCTCATCGTGCGCGGCCGGCGTCGAGGAAAGAGGAAGTAGAGGACTTAGACGATGGGACGTTCGACGAAGAAGGGCCCGTGGGCCGAGGACCGGCTGATGAAGCGGGTCAACGCCATGAACGAGTCGGGTCAGAAGCAGATGCTGAAGACGTGGTCGCGCCACTCCACGATCTTTCCCGAGATGGTCGGGCACACGATCGCCGTCCACGACGGCCGCAAGCACGTGCCGGTCTACATCTCGGAGTCGATGGTCGGCCACAAGCTGGGCGAGTTCGCCCCAACCAGGACCTTCCGCGCCCACTCCGGCTCGGGCTCGAGGGCAGCGGAGGCATAACCCGACACGATG
>DATDKQ010000191.1:0-2770 GCA_036519915.1 Solirubrobacterales bacterium
CGCTTGCGCTTCTTGCACTTCTTCTTTTTCGTCGAGCCGACACCGGACTGAGAGCTGCCCTGGGTTCCGTTCCCGGGGGTCGCTGTCGTATCCGGCGTCACCGACGCCGCCTGGTTGTCGAAGGGCTGGTAATCGCGGCACGGCTCGCCCCGCAGGCCCGGGCAGGGCGGTAGTCCGGTGGGCGCACTTACTCCCGGGATGACCGGCAGCAGCAGCCGCGACGGCATCGATCCTCCGTAGCCGATTGCGACGTTGGCCTGCCCGGCCGGGTCCGCCTCGCTGAACGCCCAGATCGGCTGATCGCCGTTGGGGGCAGAGATCCTCACCCGGATCCGTGACCCCGTGCGGTACATGTGTCCCTCGTAGTAGAGCGGGATCGTGACCGGGACGAACTGGTCGCTCGGCATGTCCTGGAAGTCCTCCTGGCGGAAGCTCGGCACCGGCTCGAGCTCCGTGCTCTTGGCGTCATCCAGCTTGCGGGCCTTCGTCTTGATCCAGCCGTTCTGCACGAAGGTCTCCTTGCCGTCGGGCCGCACCTCGCTGATGGTCGCCTGCAGGTCGACGTTCGGCGTCGAGGACCGCACCCAGAGGTCCACCCGGCCGGCGCCGATCACGGCCGTGTCCTGGCTCAGCGGTGCGGTTACGTACGAAACGGCGGTTCCGGCAGGATCCTGCATCCACTGGTAGTTGGGGATCGCAGTCCAGAGGCCGCCCGGACCGGAGGCGGTGTCGCCAGTGAAGTCCGTCGGTGGCCGGGCGTGCGCGTCCCAGGTGAACCCATCGGCCGCGGGATCGGCCGCTGACTGGTCCGCCAGCGCACCGCCGGGAGCGAGGTACCAGGAGCGGGCTTCGGTCCCCGGGATCGGGAAGCTCGAGAACGATTTCTCGAAGCCGGGATAGGGCCAGCCGGCGTTGGAGTTCCCGGCGCCGTTGTCGAACAGCACGCGTATCTCCGGTTGCGCATCGAAGGCCGTCTTGGCGAGGTCATAGGTCGGCTGCAGTTGAATCGGATCTGGCGGCAGCGTCGCCAGTGGGGGCGCCCCTCCCGGTTCGCTGATCCCGAAGATCGCCTGCAGGGCTATGGGCCAGCTCGCCTGAACCAGCGCCGTTTTGGTGAGTGGCGCCTCCTTGGCCACGTAGAGCTCCAGGAAGTCGTAGAGGCGGTTGTACGTCTCGGGGGACAGCGAGTCGACGTGCGTTCCGTTCGTGTACGTGAACCACTTCTTGTCGGTGCCCGTCATATGCTCGGCGAGCGTCGGGCAGTGCCCGCCGGTCTGCTCGTCGGTCCACTGGCAGGCCATGAAGACCGGGACGTTGATCTTGTCGACGAAGGTGGTTGGCGAGAGCGGATCGGCGACCTCGGGGACGTAGTGGTCGTTCGCCCGGATCTTCGCCATCAGGTCGGTGGCCTCCGGGTGCAGCGCCTGGTTGGCGGCGCAGGTCGTATCGCCTGACTGGATCTGCTGATAGGCCCAGGGCTGGCCGCTGTCGGGTCCCGCCGGCTGCGCCTCGTGCTGCCGCTCCAGGGCCCAGTTGACCGCGAAGCCGGTGTTGAGGATGCCGCCGGGGTAGAGCGTCGTCTGCGTCTGGTCGATCACCGACAGCGGCGCTATCGCGGAGAGGCTCGGCGGCCGCGTCTGCGCGGTGAACAGCTGGCTGATGCCGCCGTAGGAGATGCCCATCATCCCGACCTTGTTGTGGGCGACCCACGGCTGGTGAGCGACCGTCTCGACGATGTCGTACCCGTCGAGGTTCTGTAGCGGCTCGAAGAAGTCGAAGGCGCCGCCGGAGCAGCCGGTGCCCCGCATGTTGACGTCGACCACGGTGAAGCCCATCAGGTTGGCGAGGGCCGCGATGCCGCTCACCGGCCCGTCGGGCTTCGCGTACCCGTAGCCCGAGTACTCGACCAGCGTCGGGGCGGGGACCGGGTTGGTGATCGGGAGACTCGGCAGGTTGCCGCCCAGTTGATTCAGGACGTCCGTCGGCGGATGGACCGAGTAGGCGAGCTTGGTGCCGTCCCGGGTCGTCATGTATCCATACCCGTCCGACGGGATCGTCTGGCTGTAGAGGCTGGTGTCCGGCGGAGCCGACTGGGTCGTCAGCACCGTCAGCGGCCCGGAGGTCTCATTCGTCGTGTTGAGACGGACCTTGTAGCCGTCACCCGCCTGGACGTTCCGGAACAGGATTCCCCCGAGGTCGTTGGCGTTCCGGGTCGCGATCGCCCTGCCCGAGGAGTCGAGGAGGGAGGTCGAGGCGTCGGCCGGTAGGCCGGTGGCGTAGACCTGCTCGACGCTCCCATGCGCCTCGAACGATGCGGCAGCGGCGCTGCTCGCGAAGACGAGCGCGAGAACTGCTGCGACAACCAGGCTCCCCATTTTTCGGTACATCGGCGGGGATCACCTAAGCACAGCGCGGCGAATCGTGTCGCAGTTCCCTACTGCTGCAACAGGCGCCGCATGGAGCGTCGGGCGCGATCGAGTACCTCGGGATCCCGCCAGAGCTGGAAGCCGTAGCTGGCCGCCGCCGCGAGGGCGTTCAGCTCGAACGCGACGTCGGCCGGATCGCTGCCAGCCGGGAGGTCGCCGGCCTCGACCGCGGTCGCGGCCTCGCGCTCGAGTACCCCGAGCCACTGCTTCATGGTCGCGGCGATCTGATCGCGGAGCGGGCCGGGCCGGGCGTCGTACTCGATCGTCGCGGTGGTCAAGAAGCAACCCCCGGGCATGACCCCGCGCCGGTGGTAGTCCAGCCAGCTGTCGCAGAGCGCGAGCAG
>DATDKQ010000192.1:0-8534 GCA_036519915.1 Solirubrobacterales bacterium
GTCCTCGGAGTCCCTGCGGCGCAGAAGGCTCTCGAGGTAGGCGACCGCATCTTCCTGTGCGACGCGCTCCAGATAGAGCTCGGCCAGTTCGTCGTCGTAGGCGCCCTGTGTGATCTGGGTGAGCGCACGGACGAAGCTCCGGTAGTCGGTCTGCGCCAACCGGATGAGTGCGTCGAACAGATCGCCGTTCAGGGTTCGGCGCGGCCCCTGTTCGGTGAAGGTGAGGGCCGCGTGACCGAGCACGAGCCCTCGTGTGGCGCCGGGCTTTACCGCCGCTATGTGCACCGCCTGGGCGGCCCCGGCCTCGTCGCCCACGATGATGCAGCTCTGCCAGCCCCGGCTCTCGATCTCCTCGACACCCCGAGCGACGATCGCGTTTGCAGTGCGGTCGCCCCGCGAAGGCTCGGTGCCGACGCCCGGGACGTCAAAGGAGGCGACCTCCGCCCATTCTTCGAGCAGCGGCCTGATCTTCCACTCGACCTCTGTCACGGTCGGCACCAGAAGGAGCCTGGGGCGGTTCATTGCCCCGAACGTATCGCGCAGACGGCGCGCGTTCCAGGAACGGAAAAGGGCCCCGGTGAAGGGGCCCTTTGTTTCCGAAAGGACGTGCCGCCGGCAAAATCCACTTCACCGGCCCGTCGGTCCTTCAAGTCTTAGGGCTCAATGTCGGCGGCTCGGTGGCCCGACTTGAGCCTGTGTGGAGAACGTAACACGACCATTCGCCAGAGGTTGCAGTTCTCCGCGTAGTTGCGGGAGATTTCGCGGAAGTCTGCGGAATTCCCGCAACCCGGCGACGGTGAGCGGTCGCTCGTAGGACATTGGCTGCGCGGCCCGGATAGGATCCGCGTCGTGCGTTACCTGATCACGGGCGGGTCCGGATACATCGGCGGCCGTCTGACCGACGAGCTCGCGGGACGCGAGGAGACCGAGAAGATCGTCGACGTCGATCTCCGGCCGCCGCCCAGGACCTGGCCGAACCACGAGTTCGTCAAGGCCGACATCCGGGATCGCCGCAGGATGCAGGAGCTGCTCGAGAAGCACGAGATCGACGCGGTTCTGCACTTCGCCTTCGTTCTCAACCCGATCCGCGACGAGGCGAGGATGTACGACATCGACGTCAACGGAACGCAGGCGGTCCTCCAGGCCGCGGCCGATGCAGGCGTCAAGCAGGTCATCCAGACCTCTTCGGCGACCGCGTACGGCGCCTTCCCGGACAACCCCAAGCCGATCGCCGAGGACTGGCCGGTGCGCGGGGCCCCCGACTTCTCCTACGCGAAGCACAAGGCCGACTCCGACCGGATCGCCCAGCTCTGGGCCCTGCAGAACCCCGACGCGGTGATGACGATCGTCCGGCCCTCCATCGTCTTCGGCCCGAGTGTCGACAACTACATCGTTCGCGCCTTCTCCAACAACCCGTTCATACCCCTGCTCGACGGGGTCGACGAGGAGTTCCAGCTGGTGCACGAGGACGACGTCGTCTCCGCGCTGATCGCGCTGCTCGACGGCAAGCACGAGGGCGCTTTCAACCTGGCCGGCGACGGCCTGCTGACCTGGAGCCGCGCGGCGGAGCTGGTCGGCAAGAAGACGCGGAACGTCTCCCTGAAGAACATGAAGCGCTTCAACAATGCGATGTGGAAGCTCCGCGTCCCGCGCACCGAGGCGCCCGCCGGCAACCTTGACTTCATCCGCTACCCGTGGGTGGTCTCCACAGAGAAGCTCAAGTCGACCACCGACTGGCAGCCGAAGTACGACACGCTCGAGACCTTCAAGGTCACGATGCGCGCCAAGGGCCTCCTGCCCGATGCGCCGACCGCGGTTCAAACGCCCACAGCGCCTGTCGGGTAGCGGCACGCGGCGCTACATTTCTCCAGCCCGGGCGTATAGCTCAGTTGGGAGAGCGCCGCCTCGACAAGGCGGAGGTCACTGGTTCGAGCCCAGTTACGCCCATCGTGAATCGGGTTGCTCCTCCGCTTCGCGTCCGGAGCACCCTCTCATGATGGGGATGAAGAGATGAGCTGGCGGATCCGCGGCAGCTACTTCGAGTCATGCAACTGCGACGCGATCTGTCCCTGCCGCCGGATCGACGGCGTGAGCGGGGGTCGTTCTACCCACGGCGAGTGCCTGGGCCTGCTCTCCTGGTTGATCGAAGAGGGGGACGCCGATGGCGTCGATCTCGGCGGGCAGCCCGTGGCGCTGGCGACGCGCTACAGCGACGACGAGGAGGGCTCGCCGTGGACCTGGATCCTCTACCTCGATCAGGGGGCGAGCCGGGATCAGCGCGATGCCCTCGAGGCGATCTACGCCGGGCGCCTCGGTGGTGACGCGGTGAAACACTTTCCCTGGGCCTGGAAGGCGAGTGAGCTGGCCGCCGTTCGGCCAGTGGTGATCGAGGTCGAGCACACCCGGCGACGGCAGTGGCTGCGCATCCGAGACCACGTCAGCGTGCGGATCCGTGACCGCTATGACGGGCCGGAGACGGTGACCTGCGTGATCCCGGGGCACGAGCGGGAGGGCGAGGAGCTGGTGGCCGACGACCTCGTGGTCGAAGACGGTCCGCTCGCGTTCAGCTACCGGGGCGTCTGCGGCTACGCCTCGGACTTCGACTACAAGGGCGACTAGGGGCTAGGAGTAGGAGTCCCAGTAGACGAGCTCGGGCAGCGGGTCGTACGGCGCGCCGCCTGAGAACCAGCCCGGCGCGGTCCAGCGCTCGAAGTGGAGATGGCAGCCCTGCGCGTCACCCGTTGCGCCCACACGGCCGATCTGCTGACCGGCGTAGACGATGGTCCCGGCCGGAGCCCAGCTCGGCCGCTCGAGGTGCATGTAGACGGAGTCCGTGCCGGTGATCCGGCCGTGGATGACGACGTAGTAGCCGGCGCCCGATGCCTGGAAGGCGTTCACCTTGACGTCCCCCGTCTCGTCCACGATCTCCTTCTGGCCGCAGGACGCCGGGATGTCCTGTCCTTGATGTAAGTGACCCGAGCGCGGTGCGCCGAAGCGCGCGTCCGCACTGCCGAAGTTGTGCGGACCCGGCACCGGGAAGGCGTGCAGGTGCAGGGCGAAGGGCTGGGTCTGACCAGATGCCGTCGCGCCGGCGGTGTTCGACTTGCCGAGCTTGAGCCGGTAGATCGCATCTCCGGCGAAGCCGGTCGGGGTCATTCCGTTCCAGGAGACGGGCCTGGATTCGGCACCGGAGAAGCTCACCGGGATCGTCTGGACGACGCTGCCCGCGGGATCGAGGACCTTCACCTTGGCATTGCCGGCGTGCCTCGCGCGCACCGTAAGGGTCGGGGTGGCCAGGCCCTGGACGAAATAGGCGCCGCTCACCCGGACCTTGGACACGAGCTTGCTGATCCGCTTCGCGTCCCTGCGGCTGACGACTCCGTTCACCGGCCAAGCGCGCTGGCTCTCGAGGGCCTCGACGCTCTTCATCGTCCCCTTGCCGTAGGCCCCGTCCACCGCGGTGGAGATGCCGAGCCGTGTCAGGGCTCGCTGCAGGTAGCGGACGTCCTTGCCCTTGGTCCCCGGCCGCAGGACCCGGGAGCCGAAGAGATGCTTGTGCTTCGGCTTCGCCTCGGCGGTGGGCGGCAGCGCTGCGATCAGCGCGACCGCGATCACCGCGCATGCGACTGATCTGGGTGTGCCCGAACCCATTAGCTCTCCTAACGGGTGTACGGCGGCCGAGTTGCGTGCCCCTGCAAGCTGGGCGGGAACGCCCACCACTAGCCTTAGCCACCGCATGAAGGTCAGGCTGCCCGACGATTCCGAGCTCGAACTCGAGGATGGCGCAAACGGCGCCGACGCCGCTGCGGCGATCGGCTCCGGCCTGGCGAAGGCCGCCCTCGCCATCAAGGTCGACGGGAAGCTGCGGGACCTGTCGGCGCCCCTCGCCGGCGGTGAGACGATCGAGATCGTGACCGACCGAAGCCCCGAGGCGCTCGAGCTGATCCGCCACGACGCGGCGCATGTCCTGGCCGAGTCGGTGCTCGACCTCTGGCCCGACGCCAAGATCTCGATCGGACCACCGATCGAGAGCGGCTTCTACTACGACATCGAGTTCCCGGACGGCGGCCCCGGCGAGGAGGACCTCGCTCGGATCGAGGAGCGGATGGCCGAGCACGTCAAGGCCGACGAGCACTTCGAGCGCCGCGATCTGCCGGCGAAGGAGGCGATCGAGCTCTTTCGCGACCAGGGACAGGACTACAAGGTCGAGCTGATCGAGGACCTGGTTCGGGACGAGGGCGCCGAGAGCGTCTCGCTCTACCGCAACGGCCTGTTCGAGGACCTCTGCCGTGGCCCGCACGGACCCTCGACCGGCAGGATCGGTGCCTTCAAGCTGACCTCACTCGCCGGCGCTTACTGGCGCGGCGACGAGACCCGCCAGATGCTGACGCGCATCTACGGGACGGCGTTCCTGAACCGCAAGGACCTCGAGCAGCACCTCGAGCGGCTGGAGCAGGCGCGCGAGCGCGACCATCGAAAGCTCGGCCCGGAGCTGGACCTCTTCCAGTTCCGCCCGGAGGCGCCCGGCATGCCGTTCTGGTTGCCGCACGGGACGGTCCTGCTCAAGCTGATCGAGGCAGAGGTGCGCAAGCAGCTCGACGCGCGGGGCTACTCCGAGATCAAGACTCCGCAGGTGCTCGACGTCGAGCTCTGGCACCGCTCGGGCCACTGGGACAACTACAAGGAGAACATGTTCTTCACGGCTCCCACAGAGCGGGAGGGCAAGGGTGAGGAGCCCCAGTACGCGCTCAAGCCGATGAACTGTCCCGGCGCCTGCCTCGTCTTTGCCTCGCGACGGCACTCGTACCGAGAGCTGCCGCTGCGGCTCGCCGAGTTCGGGCTCGTTTCCCGCTACGAGCGCGAGGGAGTCCTCCACGGCCTGCTGCGGGTCCGCGCCTTCACCCAAGACGACGCGCACGTCTACTGCACGCTCGAACAGGTCACCGACGAGGTGGATTCGATTTGCACCGCCATCGACGAGCTCTATGAGCGCTTCGGGTTTGACGACGTGCGGGTCGAGCTCTCCACGCGGCCGGAGAAGTCGATCGGCACCGACGAGCAGTGGCAGCGGGCCGAGCACGGTCTCCGCGAGGCGCTTGCCCGGCAGGGTCGCGAGTACGACGTGAGCCCGGGGGAGGGGACCTTCTACGGGCCGAAGATCGACTTCCACATCACCGACGCCCTCGGCCGGTCCTGGCAGTGTGGAACCTGCCAGCTCGATTTCCAGATGCCGGAACGCTTCGAGCTCACCTACACCGGCGCGGACAACGCCGAACATCGGCCCGTGATGATCCACCGCGCGCTGCTCGGCTCGATGGAGCGCTTTGCCGGCATCCTGATCGAGCACTACGGGGGGCGCTTTCCACTCTGGCTGGCGCCGATCCAGGCGGTCGTCCTGCCGGTGGCCGATCGACACAACGAACGGGGCGCGGAGGTCGCCGTGCGCTTGCGAGGGAACGGTCTGCGCGCACAGGTAGACGAGCGCACGGAGTCGGTCGGCCGCAAGATCCGCGACGCGGAGCTCTCCAAGGCGCCCTACATGCTCGTGGTCGGCGACAAGGAGGCGGAGTCGGAGACAGTCTCGGTGCGCCACCACGGAGACGGAGACCTGGGCGCCATCGGCATCGACGCACTGATCGAGCGCATGAATGAAGAGGCCGGCGAATAGCGCCCAGACCCACATCTTGGGCGGAAGAGGCGTCTATACTGGCCGCAATGCCGGGCACCCACACCACGCCGCGCGTCTAAGCGCTCTCGTGCCCGCCTACCCGAACCACTCTTTCCTATCGGCTTGAAGATCTACCTCATGCGCAGCTAGTGGCGGTCTCCCGCTTCGACCGCCGTCCGCCTGAGCGCGATACCACTCGTATCAACGAGCGGATCCGCGTGCCCGAGGTCCGCCTGATCGATGAAAACGGGGAGCAGGTGGGGATCGTCCCGACCCCCGATGCGCTGGAGAGGGCTCGTGAGCGTGACCTCGACCTGGTCGAGGTGGCTCCCAACTCCAAGCCGCCGGTCACCCGCATCCTCGACTACTCGAAGTACAAGTACGAGCAGGAGCAGAAGGCCAAGGCCGCCCGCAAGCACCAGCATCAGGTGAACGTGCGGGAGATCAAGCTGCGGCCCAAGATCGCCCAGCACGACTACGAGACCAAGCGCGGCCACGTCGAGCGCTTCCTGAAGCAGCAGGACAAGGTCAAGGTGACGATCATGTTCCGCGGCCGCGAGCAGAGCCATCCCGAGCGCGGCCGGATGCTGCTCGACCGCCTTCTCCAGGACGTTTCGGAGATCGGTGTCATGGAGCAGGCGCCCCTGCAGGAGGGCCGCAACATGACCATGCTGCTGGCCCCGACACGCAACGCTGGGCAGGAGAACGAAGCGGCAGCGAGCTGAGCCCTCGAAGCGGCTCCTCATCGGGGTGACCGTCACCGGGCCTGGTCCCGTGACTGTGAAGATCAAGGCCAGCGGGAAGAAGAAGCGGAAGCTGAACGAGACGGGCAAGGTCAAGGTCGCGCCGACGCTCACGTATGTGCCGACGGGTGGGGATCCCACCTCGCAGTCGACGACGCTGAAGCTCAGGAAGCGCTGAGCCGGGCCGCTCTCTCACGCGGACGCCGGTGTTAGGGCGAAGAGGGAGATGAGAACTGGACTGATCATCGGGGTGGCCGCGCTACTCGCAATGGCCGTGGCCCCGCCTGCCCAGGCGGCGACGCAGCTCAGGCAGGTTCGAGTGCCGATCTCGGTATCCCCCACGACTCCGCCGCAGGGGACGCTGACCCTCGACATCGTCTTCAAGAACAAGCGTGCCGACAAGCGGGAGTTCACGCCTCGGCAGCTGACCCGGATCGATTTCGCGCAGGTCCCGCTGCAGTGCTTCAACAGCGCCGGCACGGGCACCTCGCAGCTGCCGCTGACCACCACCCTGCAGACCAGCGTCAAGCTGACGAAGGCCCCGAATCCGAGCGGGAAGAAGCCGAAGCCCAACCGCTTCGCTTTTCGCTTCTCCTACGACTTCACGAGCTTCACGGGCACCCTTCGTGGCACGATCGACAAGCCCAACCATGGCCCGAGGCGCCTGCGCTCCCAGGGGACCCTCCAGATCGTGGACCTCGACGCGGATCCGGATCACGTGAACTGCTCGAGCAACGGCCTCAAGCAGTGGGGCGGCCTGCCTGTGACTCTCGTTCGCTAGCGCAGACGTCTGCTTCAATAGTCGGCCGATGCCGAAGATGAAGACTCATTCCGGCTCCAAGAAGCGGTTCCGCAAGACCGCCAAGGGCAAGCTGCGCGGCAGGCGCGCATACTCGAGCCACATCCTCGAGAAGAAGTCGCCCGGTCGGAAGCGGCGCTTCAAGCGGCCCTCGAAGATCTCGCAGGCCGACCGCAAGCGGGTGGAGACGCTGCTCGTGAAGGGTGGTCGCTGATGCCGCGCGCAACCAACGCCGTCGCCCGCAAGCGGCGCAAGAAGAAGGTCCTCGACCGGGCCAAGGGCTACTACGGCCGCAAGCACTCGAGCTACCGGCTCGCGAACGAGCAGGTGATGCGCTCGGACGCCTACGCGTACCGCGACCGCCGCAATCGCAAGCGTGACTTCCGCCGGCTCTGGATCACCCGCATCAACGCAGCCGCTCGGCAGGAGGGGATGAGCTACTCGGACCTGATCCACGGCCTCCAGAAGGCCGAGGTCGACGTGAACCGCAAGATGCTCGCCGACATCGCCGTCAACGACCCCGATGGCTTCCGCCGATTTGTCGAACTCGCCCGGGAGGCTGCCGCCACCTAGATCACGGCAGCCAGAGCCAGATCCCCCGGGCGGTCCGCAGGAGCGGAGCCGCCCTTTTTCATTTCAGGACCCTCATATCCAACCCCGACACAAAGATGATCACCAGTCCTCACAACGAGAAGCTCAAGCTGATTCGCCGCCTCGGGCGGCGTCGGAGTCGCGAGCGCGAGGGCCTCTTCATCGCAGAGGGAGAGGACCTGATCGCGGCGGCACGCGACGCCGGCGCCGAGCCGGTCGAGCTCCTGACGGCCGCGGGCGAGGGACTGGGCGGCACGGAGGTGGAGCCGGCCCTGCTCGCCGGGGTCTCGAAGCTCGGCTCGGGGACGCGGGCAATCGGCGTCTGGCGGGAGGTCTGGGCCGAGCGGGCCGATCCGCCCTGCGTCTACCTGCACGGCATCTCCGATCCGGGCAACGTCGGCACGCTGATCCGGACCGCGCACGCGCTGGTGGGCGGCACGGTGGTCCTCGGCCCCGAGTGCGCGGACCCGTTCGGGCCGCACGCCGTGAGGGCGAGCATGGGGGCCGTTTTCGCAGAGCCCCTGATGCGGGGCGGGATCGACGCGACCCCCGAGCCGCGGGCGGCGCTGGTCGCTCACGGCGGCGAGCCGCTCGAGGCGCTGGACGGGATGGCCACGGTCTGCCTCGGCGCAGAGCGGGAGGGACTGCCGGAGGCGACGGTCGAGCGCTGCGACGTCCGGGTGACGATTCGGGTGCGGGAAGGGGCCGAGTCGCTGAACGTCGCGGCTGCGGC
>DATDKQ010000193.1:0-26551 GCA_036519915.1 Solirubrobacterales bacterium
GCGCTGCGGCATTTGTTCTCGCGATCTTCGGTGTCCGCTACCTGATCCCGAGGCGCCTGCGAGAGGATCCGGGTACCTAGGCGCCCGAACCTAGCTCTCGCCGCGGAACTCGGCCAGGTCGCCGCGGGCCCGCCTGCGGACGAGCAGGTTCATCGGCGGAAGCCCGAGGATCACCCCGGGCGGACCGAGTGCCTGGCGAGCCCACCGCCAGAACGAGAACGAGTCCTCGTGATCGACGATCAGCCCGTCTCGAAAGCGAAACCGGGCGTGGATGTCGTTGACGACCGGCCGACCGGTGCTGAAGGTGTAGGTGGCGATCCAGTGGGCGGTACCCGCGTCGCCGTCGGCCGAGTGCTCGGGCAGCTCGACCTTCAGGTCCTCGGCGCGGCCCGTGAGCATGCGCCACATGTCCCCCGCCTCCGTTCCGCTCAGCTCGCCGAAGGCGGGGTCCTTGAAGCGGGCGTCCGGCGCGTACTGCCGCGCCATCGTCTCGCCGTCGTGGCGGTCGAGCGCCTCGTACAGCTCCCGGATCACGCTGGCGTTGTCGGCCACGATCCAACGCTATCCGGTGGACGACCGCCCTGGCGCATGCGCCTCTATCCTTGGCGCTCTCGGGGCGTGGCGCAGCCTGGTAGCGCGCACCGTTCGGGTCGGTGAGGTCCCCGGTTCAAATCCGGGCGCCCCGATTTCCTCAGGCCGGCGGGAGGATCCGGAACTTCCTGACGGCCGGTGTCGGGTCGGTGCCTCCGGCCCCAACGGCCCTCACCTGCAGCTTGTGCTTGCCCGGACGAAGCTTGGGCGTCTTGAAGGGCGACGCACAGGGCGCGAACTGGCTCTTGTCGAGCTTGCACTGGAAGGCGGCGCTCGGGTCGCTGGAGGTGAACTTGAACTTCGGACGCGTCTTCTGCGTCTTCTTCGGCCCCTTGGTGATCGTCGTCTCGGGGGCCCCGGCCGGCTTCGGCGTCTGCACTGAGAAGGAGCGGGTCGCGACGGAGGAGTTGCCCGCCTGGTCGGTCGCCCGAGCTCGGAACGTGTAGGACCTAGCGGCCAGCGGGCTCGGGAAGGTGTCGCTGTTCCCCGGACCGGAGCAGGTTCGGAAGCTAGGGGTGCCCGTGTCGATCGAGCATTGGAACGAGACCGGGCCAGCGGTGTCGCTGCCGCTGAAGGTGAAGGTGGGCGACTGATCGGTGGTCGCCCCGCTGGGCCCGCTGTCGATGCTCACAGACGGTGGGGTGTCATCGACCTGGAACGTCCGGGTCGCCTCGGTGGAAGTGTTTCCGGCAGCATCGGTTGCTCTCACCCTGAACGTGTAGGAGCCGTCGTTCAGCGGGTTCGTTGGAGCATGTGTGTCCCCGGGCCCGGAGCAGGTGCCGTAGTTCGCCGTGCCCGTGTCGATCGAACACTCGAAGCTCACCGGGCCGACCGCGTCCATCGCGCTGAATGAGAACGTAGGCGTGCGGTTGTTCGTCAGTCCAATCGGGCCACCAGTGACGTTGGCGACCGGGGCGATGGAGTCCTCGACATAGGTCTCCGATGCCGCGGAGGTCCCCAGAGTAGATGAGCACAAGGAGACGTTGTTCGACCCATCGGTCGCGGTCGCGTAGTAGGTGGTGCTCGAGTTGTTGCCAACCGGATCCACCGCGATGCCCGGGGCTGCGAAGTCGCTCGCCGTCCCGCTGCCGACCTCAGATCCAGGCGCACACCCTGAGTCGGTGTACAGCGTCACCGTCGAGCTGGCATCCGCCGTGCCGAAGATCTTCGGGTTGTTGTCGTTGTTGGGGGAGTCCGGCGTCGTGCCGTTCAGGCAGGGGACAGTCGGGTCGGTCCCGGCAGTGTCGACGGTGACCAGTCCCGTCGCCATGACCGACTGGACGTCTGGGTTCGTGATCGTGACGTCCGCGGGGCTGCTGGTCGCCGAGCGGGTGTCGAGGTCGAGCGTTACATGGGTCGGGTCCGTGTAGGTCACCTCGTTTACCGCGACTCCCCCGGTGGCGGAGGCCGAGATGTGGCTCGGATAGCCTGGCCCTCCTGGATCCTGGCCCGGGTCGAAGAAACCAGAGCCGTCTGTCGAGGTTCCCTCGACATCGACGGCGACGGAGCAGGCGCCGAGCGGGACGGTGGCCGGACTCGCGGTGGACGGCGTCGCCGGCGGAGGAGCGAGCAGCTTGATCACCCTCACGCCCCAGGAGTTGTTCGCATTCGCGTATTCCTGGAAGGTCCAGAAGGTCATGTTGTCGCTCGGGTCGACGACGGTCTGCGAGTAATCGCCCCAGCGCTGGACCGGTGCGCTCGGTTGGATGTTGTATGCGCTGGTGCTGTTCTGAGTGATCTGGAAGGCCTCGGTCGTGCCCAGGGGGTCGGTGAAGAGCCTTCCGGACGACCCGACCTCGGCGCGATGGGTGGGACCCGCCACGCTGGTATTGATGGAAGCGTGTCCCTGCCCGTTCATGGCGATCGAGGGCATCCAGAACCACCTCGGATTCGAGGCTGCCGGATCGAACAGGGTGCCCGATTGCACGAGGGAGGGCGTGGCGCCGAGGTCTCCGAGCTGGTACCAGCGCGCCGCGGCCCGGTTGCCGCCCGGGTCTGACGCGCCGGAGGAGTTGACCAGGATGTTGTGAGCGGTCCAGAGCGTGGGGGTCCCGGTCGGGTCGCGGCCGATCATCGCCTCGAAGAGGCGGTCATCGAGGGCGTCCAGCCCTCCGGTGGTCCCCTGGGCCGGTACCGAGAACGGGGTGGGCGCGAATGTCGTCGGGACGGTGGTGGTGCTTGCCGACATCGTCGGATTCCCGCCCGGATCATCGATCTTGCGGATGTCGAGCTGGCTGAAGACCGAGGCGTCGGGACCCACGATGTAGCCCGAACCGATGCCCGGGACCATGTCGGTGGCCGGCTGCGGGGAGACTGGCCCCTGCCCACCGGAGACCAGATTGCGGAAGGCCGTGACGACGATCGGACCTGCTCCCATCACCGACGACTTCCTGATCACATAGACACTCGTGCCGGCGAATCCGGTTGAGGGAGGAGCGGCGAACTCGTTCACGCCAATGTAGATGGCGTTCTCGTCGACACCCAGCTGCGGATAGTCCGCGAAGCGGGGGCTTGCCGACGGCGGTGGGGCTGCCTGGTTGAAGGCGAAAAAGGTGAAGTCGCTCGCACTGGTGATCGTCGGCCCGTCGCTGACCGCGAGCATGATCCGGTTATTCGAGTCCTCGGTGTTGATTCCCGAGACGATCCAACGCTGGGAGAGGCGGTCGTACTCCACTCCCGGATCCGTGGGCTCACTGCCATTCCGGACCGGCGCCCAGAACGCCGAGTCGCTGACGTTGAGGCCACCGAGGTTCCCCTGCTTATCGAAGACCTTGATGCGGCCGTTGACGAAGACGAGTACCTGGCTCGGACCCACCGCGCCCATCGAATCTGGAGGGATGAACCCGGATTCGTTGCTCTGGGCGCCCAGGAAATTCGTTGAGGACGGGTTCACCGCCTGACTGGGAGTGATCGCGGCGCTGCCAACCCGCTGCAGCCGCGACCCCGAAGCCTGCTTCTTCGGCGGCATACTCCCCTCGCCCGGCGGCTCGGGCTTCTCCCTGATGTTGTTGTCCGCCAGCGCCTCGGCGGCTGCAGGCTCGCCTTCCGCCTGTGCCTCTCCGGCGCGCTCCCCCTCCTCGCCGGTCGCCTCCCCCTCCTCGCCGGACGCCTGCTCCTCCGACTCCGATTCTTCGGCGGACGCCTCTCCTGCCTCCGACGCAGATTCCTCGCCTGAGGCCTCCCCTTGCTCGCGAGCGGCCTCCTCGTTCGCGTCCTCACGCGCCGCCTCCTCGGCGGCGAGGGCCCGATCCCTGCGGCGGTCGATCTCGGGGTGCGCGTCGAGGTAGCGCTGCCGCGCCTTGATCGAGGACACGCTGCGGGTCACGCCGGGCTCGCCGGTGAACGGCTGACCCTTCAGGGCAACCTCTTCCTCTCCGCCGCCCCCGGACGTGATCAACACCACCGCGAGCGCCACCAGCGCGATCGCCAACAGCCCTGCGAGGAGTGTCCCGCGCTTCATGCAGGCGGCAGTCTAGTGTCCATTAGGGCTGCCTAATACTGGAGGCGCAACCGGTCGGCGCTTCTTCAGTTTCAGCTTCACGGGGAGGGTCTTGCTGGCCGGGTCGCCACCGGTGGGGGAGAAGGTCACAGTCAGGGTCAGCGTCAGCTTTCCGGTCTTCTCGAGCTTGCGCTTCTTAGCTCCCACCGAGGCAATCTGCAATTGGACGGTGCGGGCGACCGCGATGTTCTTGGACGGGCGCTTCTTGAGGCTCTTCCCGGAGATGGTCAGGATCCCGGGATTGGAGACGTTGGCCGTGAGGAGCGCGGTGCCCCGATGACGGTCCCGGGTGATGGCGGTGAGGAGGAAGTCGTTGGAAGGGACGAGCACGGCCGACAGATTGAGCCGGACGTCGTTCTGCGGGCCGAACGTGCCCGAGGCGCTGTCGGAGAGGCTGCCCCCGCGGGTGAGCACCCCGTCGCCGGGCTGCGGGAACGTGCACGAGTTCGCACCCCCGCTCTCGTTGATCCCGATCATGTCTCCGGAGCGAACCGCGATGTTGACGGGCACGGTGTTGATCCCGGAGGCGAGGGTGCGCGACGGCCCGTGGGCGATCACCTGGAAGACATCGGGATCGCTCGTCCTGCGGAAGATCTTGAAGACGTAGGTCGCGCCGTCGCCGGATGACCGGGTCGACCAGGACGTGATCGTGCCGGCCTGCCGTGCGATATAGAGGTTGCCGCCGGTGATGCTGGGCTGCAGATAGTCGACGCCCGGTGGAGGCGTCGCGGAGCAGTCGGGTGACGCCGGGGTGGGTGCGAGCTGGCCGAGAGTCACCGCCGCCCCGGCCGGCACCGCAGTCACCATCGCGGTGATCATGGCGAGGGAGACCACGGCGGCGAACGGCCACCGGGCGCGGCATCGATTGGCTCTGCTCATGGGCCAGCCCGTCAAATAGCCCTCCACTGACTCGGACCCTCCCCGGTCCCGCGAGAGACTAGAGGGTCGACTGGCCGCTAGCCGGGGGCGCCGGCGTGAACCCTCGGATCGACCTTGGGCGAGATCCGCCGGGTTCGGATCACTGTCTCGGCGGACCCCTCGCTTCGCACGTCGCTCGGCGCGGAGATCTCGAAGAGGACGCCGGAGGGCTCGCGGAAGTAGATCGAGCGGCAATGGCCGCGGTCGATCGCCGGCGTCGCCACGCATCCCATGCCGATCACCCGCTGGCGCCATGCCGGTAGGAACCCGTCCGTCGCCCAAGCGATGTGGTGGATCGTCCCGGCGCCCGCCCGGCCTCGTTCGAGTGGCGGCGCATCGAAGGCGAAGTCTGAGCTCCCCTCTTCGGTGCCGACGGCGTAGCTGTCCCGCCCAGTGGCGCGGAAGCCGAGTCTCCCGGCCAGGATGTCGGCGCTGGGCACGCTGGCCCGGCCATACGACCTGACGCCTGCGAGCCGCGCGATCGCGTGCTCATGCGGGATCGCGCTCGAGCCGGGCGCGAAGCCGGCGCCATGCTCCGCTCGCTCGACCGCGAGCTCGTGCGCGAGGCCCTCGGGATCCGTGAACCTGAGACGGCGCTCATGGCCTGCCCCGAGAGAGTGGATCTCAATGCCTGCCTCCGAGAGCCGTTCCGTCCAGTAGTCCAGCGATGCAGGGAGGCGAACGCCCCAGCGAATGAGGTGGGCCATCCCATTGCCCGGGCGGCCCCGGCCGACGCCGGGCGCCTCGATGAAGGTGAGGGCCCCACCCGGACGGCCGTGCTGATGGCCGAGGCGGATCAGGTGCGAACCGGGCGCCTCGAAGTCCTCGTCGCGCCCGAGGAAAGCGAGTCCGAGGATTCCGGCGTAGAAATCCAGGCAGCGCTGCCCGTCGGCGGTGATGCCCGTGATGTGATCTATGCCGTTCAGCTTCATCTCTGCCCCTACTTGAGTTTCTAGACCAGTAAGGTACACAAATGGCCGATTCGGCTCCTCCCAACATCCTCTACATCCACTCCCACGACACCGGCCGGTACGTGCAGCCATACGGCTACCAGGTGCCGACTCCGAACATCCAGCTGCTCGCGGACCAGGGTGTCATCTTCCGGAAGGCGTTCTGCGCAGCCCCGACCTGCTCCGGCAGCCGGGCCTCGCTCCTCACCGGGCAGTACTGCCACAACAACGGCATGCTCGGTCTCGCCCACCGCGGCTGGTCGCTGAACGACTACGGCGAGCACCTCGTCCATCCGCTGCGCTCGGTCGGCTACCGCTCCGTGCTGATCGGCGAGCAGCACATCTCCGAGGACCCGGCGGTGATCGGCTACGACGAGGTGATCGAGGTGGATAGCCACCACGCGCAGGACGTGGCGCCGATCTCGGTCGAGGCCCTGCAGACGGCCTCGGAGCCGTTCTTCTTCTCGGTCGGTTTCTTCGAGACCCACCGCCAGTTCCGCGCCCCCACCTCGGTCCGGGACTCCCTCTACTCGCTCCCGCCGGCGAACCTCCCCGACACACCCGCCACCCGGAGGGACATGGCGGCGTTCAAGGCGAGCGCCCGCTCACTCGACCAGGGCATCGGCGCGGTGCTCAACGCGCTCCACGACTTCGGCCTTACGGAGCGCACGCTGATCGTCTGCACGACCGACCACGGCCTGGCCTTTCCCGGCGCGAAGGCGACGCTCTATGACCGGGGCACGGGCGTCATGCTGCTCATGCGCGGTCCCGGCGGGTTCACCGGCGGCAAGGTCTACGACGCGATGGTGAGCCACCTCGACATCTACCCAACCCTCTGCGAGATCGCCGGCGCCGATCAGCCCGGCTTCCTGCAGGGCTCCTCGCTTTTGCCGCTGGTCCATGACGAGGTCACTCGGATCAACGAAGAGATCTTCACCGAGGTCACGTTCCACGCCGCCTACGAACCGACCCGTGCGGTGCGGACCGAGCGCTGGAAGTACATCCGCCGCTTCGACGACAACCAGCATCCGGTTCTCGCCAATTGCGATGACAGCGCCAGCAAGGAGACCCTCGTGGCGGCGGGCTGGGGGGACCAGATCGTCCCCACCGAGCAGCTGTATGACCTGACCCTCGACCCGAACGAGATGAGCAACCAGGCCGCGGAGCCCGCCCACGCCAAGGTCCTCGAGGAGCTGCGCGGTCGACTCAGGGAATGGATGGAGGAGACGGACGACCCGCTGCTCGAGGGCCCGGTCCCGGTACCGCCGGGCGCGGTGGTCAACGATCCTTCGCAGACGTCGCCCAACGACCCGCTCCACAGCGGCACGACGCTTTAGCCTCCTTCGCAGTGATTCGTCGGCTGCGGTTGTCGTTCTGGCTCGTCGCGATCGGCACGGTGGTGCTCTACGGCTTCTTCGTCGTGGTCGCGACCATTTCGCCGGGACAGATGGCCGCGGTAACGGCCGTCGTGGGCGGGCTGGCCGCGCTCTTCACCTTCAGGAACTTACGCGTGGCGGCTCAGCTTGCTGATCGTGGCGGCGATCCCCAGCTGCGACGCTCGCTGAACCGGATCCGCGAGCGGCGCGGGTTCTAGCGCGGGCGGCGATCGTCGCTTGGATCGCGAGCTCGTCCGCGCGATGGCCGTTGCCGTTGCCGTTCCCGTTCCGCGGCGACGCTGGGGGTGAGCCGACCTCCAGCAGCCTGTCCAGCAGCGCGAAGGCGTCACTGCTTTCGGCCCGCGCGAAGGCACTGTGCGCCGCGTAGGCGCCGGCTCCCTCCTTCAGCCAGATGGACGGAAAGATGCCCACCGACCAGGCGATCCGACCCCGCATCCGCAGCCGAGCGACGGCGCGCCGAAGCGCGCCGTGGTCGAGGTTCGCCCCGGCGTAGCTCAGGCAGAGGTCACGGCGTATCTTGCTGATCCGCCGGTACCCACCCGTACCGACGACCCGGGAGGCGTACTGATGAAGCCGCTGGCGATCGGCGTATCCGGCCCGGTCGTTCCAGCTGCGGAGGAATGAGCCGATGACCGGGCAGACGCAATCGGGGCGGTCGGTGAACTTCTCACCGCCGATCATCGAGGCCAGCTCAACCACGCAGACGCCGTCCTTCGGCGAGCGATGTCGACCCGGCTCGAGACGCACCGGAGAGGACGAGCCAAGCCACCTCTGATCGTGCCCCACAACCATTCGATAACCCGCGGCAAGGATACTCTGCCCGGGAGGCCCCGCCTCAGAGGAACACTCAGGCGGATCGAGTCCGAAACCGAAGCAGGAGGCCGACCAGGAGGTAGACGATCGTCACCGCGAGCAGCCCGAACTTGAGCGAGGCGCAAACCTGCGCCAGCCTCGGGGCGAGGTCCCCGCCGTGTCGGTCGACCGCGAGCAGCAGTCCAACGTCCTCGATCGCGTCGAAGACAGCACCCGCGGCGGCGAAAAACATGACGGGTGGGCCGAAGGCGGCCATCCGCCGCCAGCCGCGGGCCTCGGCGAGGTCACGGGTCGCCCACACGGCGAGGATCAGGAAGGCGCCGTAGGCGAGGATGTACGCGTAATCGATCCAGAGGGAGGCCTTGGCGGCATCGATCCCGTCGTTCCCCCAATCGGCCAGGATCTCGGCGGCGCGGTCCTGGCTGCCGGCGAATTCGAAGCCGACGATGCCTGGGCCCCCGGCGTCCAGCATCCGCATGTCCAGGACGAGCAGTACGGCACCGATCGCCAGGGTGGCGGCAGCAGACGCGATCAGCGCGCGCTTGCGCGTCATCCCGCGCCGATCGCTCAGCTGACCTTGGCGATCGCGGCCTGGACGTCCGCGAGCGAGGGAGACTGGATCAACTCCTCGGTGCCGTTGGCCCCCCCAACCACCACCGCGGGCTCGGCCGGCAGCCGACGCTCGGCGGTGATCTTCTCGTCGGCGTCGAGCGTCGCCTGGATGTCGTCGTCCTTCATGTCGCGCTGCCACTGCTCGACGTTGAAGTTCACGACCCCGACGCCCCGCGCGATGGCGTCGAGGAAGTCCTGATCGGCGCCCCGCTTCTTCGCCTCGTCCTGATTGGCGAAGAAGAGCTCGATGAACTGCCACTCGTAGTCCTGCTTCGCCGCGGCGACAGCGGCATACGCTCCGAGGAAGAAACCGGACTCACTCATCGGGAAGTTGTGGTAGACGAGCTGGACGTCGCCGCTTCTGACAGGGCCCTGGATCAGCGGGACGACGACGTCCCGGTTCCAGTCGGAGCACGGATCGCAGGAGAGGTCGTTGAACACCTGGACGGTCACGGATGCATCCGGGGATCCCAACGTGGCCCCGTCCTGCGGAATCCCCCCGACGAGACTCTGCACCTCCTCGGCACCGGTGATCCTGACCTCGTTCTTCTCGCCGCCGCTGCCGACCGAGAGGCTGACGATCGCGAAACCCAGCAGGCCGACGCAGACCGCCAGTACGAGCAGCCCGATGAGCCGCGGGCGCCTGCGTGGTTGATCCTCGTTCACGGGCTCGGCATGGTAGATGTGCTGTGGATGACCAACCGCGACGAGATCCTCGGCTACTGCGACGACCTGCTGGACTCCGGGTCGTTCGACGACTACGGCCCGAACGGCCTCCAGGTCCCGGGCCGCGCCGATGTGAGCAAGGTGGCGACGGGCGTGTCGGCGAACCTGGAGACGCTCGAGCGCGCCGTCTCGGGCGGGGCCGAACTCGTGATCACCCACCACGGCCTGCTCTGGGGCGATCAGCTCTCAGCCCTGTCGGTGCCGATGGCCGCCCGCCTGCGCGCCCTGCTCTGCGCGGACGTCTCCCTCGCCGCGTACCACCTGCCCCTCGACGCCCACCCCGAGATCGGCAACAACGCGCTGCTGCGAGACGAACTCGATCTCGTTGCGGATGAGCGCCCCTTCGGCCAGGCCAAGGGGTCGGCCATCGGGCTGATCGGACGAACGAGCGAGCCGATCGACCTGGACGAGCTGACGCGCCGGTTGACGGAGGCCGTCGGGCAGGAGCCACTGGTCTTCGACGCCGGGCCCGAGCGGATCTCCACGGTCGGCATCGTCACCGGCTCAGGCGGCTTCGCCCTGCACGAGGCGGGGCCACTCGGACTGGACGCCCTGATCACCGGCGAGCCCAGTGAACCGGTGATGGGCGAGGCGCGCGAGTACGGCGTCCACTTCCTTGCCGGCGGCCACTACGCGACCGAGACGTTCGGGATCCGCCGGCTCGGAGAGCTGGTCGGCCAGCGCTTCTCGATCGAGCACGAGTTCATCGACGTCCCCAACCCGATCTAGCGGCCGCCCGTGGCCGCGATCTGAAGGCGAAGAGGGGCGAAAGCCCCGCAACTTCCGGAAAAAGGATTGACACGTCGACGTGAAGCGATATACATGCCTAGCATCAACGGCCGCCACAAAAGCCGCGGCGGAATCTTCACGAGGAGAGGAGTGGCATACATGTCCGTTCACCTGACGCCCACCGAGCTCGCCGAGGAGATGCACATGAAGCGTCGCGATGTGCTCACCAAGTGCATCGAGATGAACGTGCCGGTCCTCAAGGGTCGAATCGACAAGACCCTCTTCGAGTCATCGCTGCGGGCGTTCCAGGCTCAGACCAGGAAGGCAACCGCTTGACGGGAGGGTGCGCGCCAGCGCAACCCGTTTCATGAGCTCTCCCTGGCTGCCCAGCCAGTCCTAATAGACTCAGGTCGTGATGGAGACCGCAACTGCTGCGGCCCCGGGACCGGCGGCCGAGTCAAGCACCCACAGCAAGACCGTCGCGGACCTCGCGCCGCTCGCGGCTGAGCGCCACGCCGACCTGCGGGCGGTTACCTACAAGGACGCCTCCGGACAATGGGTTTCGAAGACCTACCGCGAGGTCGGCGACATCGTCCGCCGTCTGGCGCTCGGCCTGCTCGAGCTCGGCATCGAGAAGGGCGACAAGGTCTCGATCCTCGCCAACACGCGGCCCGAGTGGACCTACTTCGATTTTGCGGCACTCAGCGTGGGCGCCGTCGTCGTTCCGATCTACCAGACGAACTCGCCCGACGAGTGCCAGTACGTGCTCGAGAATTCCGACGCGAGGGCCGTCGTCGTCGAGGACGACGAGCAGCTGGCGAAGATCGAGCAGGTCCGCGACCGCGCGCCGAAGCTCGAGCACGTGATCCGCATGGAGGGCTCCGGTGGCAACGCGATCTCGATGGACGAGCTGATCGAGGCGGGCAGCGACCGGTCCGACTCGGAGTGGGAGCAGCGCTGGCAGTCGGTCACCCCCGACGACATCTGCACCTTCATCTACACCTCAGGCACCACCGGCCCGCCCAAGGGCTGCGTGATCTCGCACGGCAACTATCGCTCGATGGTCTCCATGGCCCTCGAAGAGAGCGTGCTGGACCGCGATTCGACGACGTACCTCTTCCTCCCCCTCGCGCACTCCTTCGCGCTGCTGATCCAGTTCCTCAGCTTCGACCTCGGTGGCAACATCGCCTACTGGGAGCGGGACCCGCTGAAGATCGTGCCCAACCTGGTCGAGGTGAAACCCGACTACTTCCCGTCCGTCCCGCGCATCTTCGAGAAGATCTACACCGCCGCGACCAGCGAGGTCGAAAAGTCCGGTGGGCTCAAGAAGCTCGTCTTCAATTGGGCGATCGGCGTCGGCAAGAAGGTCCGGGAGCGCGAGCGAGCAGGCAAGCCGATCGGCTGGCTATTGCGCAAGCAGTACGAGATCGCGGACAAGCAGGTGCTCTCCAAGATCAGGGCCCTATTCGGTGGCCGGATCAAGAACTGCGTGACCGGCGCCGCCCCGATCAACCCGGAGATCCTGCGCTTCTTCGACGCGGCCGGCGTACTCGTCCTCGAGGGCTGGGGGATGACCGAGACGTCGACCGCCGCGACGGTCGCCAGGCCAGACGCGTTCAAGATCGGCAAAGTCGGCAAGGCGTTCAACGGATGCGAGATCAGGATCGCCGACGACGGCGAGATCCTCGTTCGGGGCCCGAACGTCTTCCAGGGCTACTACAAGAACGAGGAGGCCACGCGGGAGACGCTCGAGGACGGCTGGCTGCACACCGGGGACATCGGCGAGCTCGACGAGGACGGCTACCTCTCGATCACCGGCCGCAAGAAGGACATCATCATCACCGCGGGTGGCAAGAACATCACGCCCGCGAACCTCGAGGCGGAGATCAAGCAGAGCCCATACGTCTCCCAGTGCGTCGTCATCGGCGACCGGCGTCCTTACCTGGTCGCGCTGATCACCCTCGACATGGAGGAATGCGCGAAGCTCGCTGAGGAGAAGAGCTGGCCCGCCGATCCCGCTCAGCTCGCGCAGCAAGAGGGAATGCGGCAGCTGGTCCAGGAGCATCTCGACAAGGTCAACGAGAAGTTCGCGCGTGTCGAGCAGGTGAAGAAGTTCGAGATCCTTCCTCATGACCTCTCGCAGGAGACCGGCGAGCTGACGCCGACGCTGAAGGTGAAGCGCAACGTCGTCGCCGAGAAGCACGAGAAGGAAGTCGACGCCCTCTACGCCTAGGTTCCTCGCAGCGCCGGATTCCTTCAAGGGAACCTTGAGCGCCCGGCAGGTCGCCGAGGCGATCGGCAGCGGAGTGGAGACCGCCGGTGCGATCCCCGATCTCTGCCCTGCCGCGGACGGGGGCGAGGGCACGGCCGAGATCCTCCTCGAGGCTCTGGGAGGCGAACGCCGCCACGCCGAGGCTCACGATCCGCTGGGTCACCCGATCGAGGCGAGCTACGCGGTGGTTCGGGACGGCACGGAGGCGGTGGTCGAGGTCGCCGCCGCGTCGGGGCTCAGCCTCGTGGATCCGGAGGAGCGTGACCCCGAGCGGGCTTCGAGTGCCGGAACCGGCGAGCTGATCGCGGCGGCAGCCGGGCAGGGGGCGCGCCGGATCCTGGTCGCCGCCGGCGGCAGCGCAACGACCGACGGGGGTCGCGGCGCGATCGATGCGATCGAGCAGGCTGGTGGCCTGCGCGACGCCCGGCTCGAGGTCCTCTGCGACACCTCGGTCCCCTTCGAGCGGGCGGCGGAGGTGTTCGCGCCCCAGAAGGGTGCCTCGCCCGAGCAGGTCGAAATGCTGAGTGCGCGCCTGGTCGCCGAGGCCGGCGCGTTGCCCCGCGACCCTCGCGGCCACGCGATGACGGGTGCAGCCGGTGGCCTCTCCGGAGCGCTCTGGGCGGTCTTCGGCGCTCATCTGGTCCTGGGAGCAGCGTTCGTGCTCGGGGTGGTCGGCTTCGACCGGCGCCTCGAGCAGGCGGACGCGGTGATCACCGGCGAGGGCCGGCTCGACGGCCAGAGCCGCGAGGGAAAGCTGACCGGGCAGATCGCACGCCGGTGTCGCGCCTCGCGGGTGCCATGCCACGTGATCGCCGGAGAGATCGCCCTCGATCCAGAGGACGAGGCCTGGTACGGCTTCGCGACGCTCGCGGCGGCTGGGAGCCTCGAGTCGATCAGCGGGGCGGCGGAGCGGATCGCCGCGAGCGCCTCACGCTGAACCGCGAGAGGCTCGGCCTAGGGCGGGCCGGTCCAGCCGGCGGCGTAGCAGGGGTCCGAGCCGCATGGATCGATGATCTGCCCATCGGGCTTCAGGAACTCGGCGATCTGGTGGCGGATCAGCGGCGAGGTGTTGATCACCGTGTCGTGAGGGTCCACGCCGAATGAATCGTCGGGCGCGGTGTTGGTGATGGGCGCCGGGTCGGTTCCGAGCACTCCCCCGATGCCGTCGTCGCGCTTGGGCCCGATGTCCCAGACGAACATGCCGTTGCCGTCCGCGTCCGCGGGCAGGTCGAGCGTCGGGATCTGGGGGAAGAAGTTGACGAACCCCGGAGTGCGCCCCGGATCGAGAGTCGGGTAGCGCAGCGGGGCGCCGATCGTGCGCGCCTCCACCTCGGTCGCGACGTTCGAGACCTGGTGGTCGCCGTAGGCCATCTCGATCAGCACGTGATGCGCCGGCGTGCCCGGCAGAGGATCGCTGGTCATGTGATTGGCGTAGCCGTTCGGCTCGCCTCGGTCCCACATCATCTGGATCATTGCGAGCAGCAGCGGGCGCTCGGACTCGTTCGTGTATGAGGGATAGAGCACGGCCGCGTAGTCGTTGAAGTCGACGCTGCGGGTGAGCAGGGTCGAGTAGTTCATCCCCGGCACGTAGAGCACCGTGCGCGTGATGTCGGGCTCGACCGCGGTCAGCGCCCCGCCCGCGATCCCGCCCTGGCTGTTGCCGTAGTAGTAGAGGCCGTCGTCGTGATCGATGACCGAGTTGCCGCTGAACTTGAAGGCGTCATCGCTCGAGAAGCCATCCGGGAGCATCAGGAGGCGGCCCAGATAGATGAAGTTGAGGAAGCCCTGCTGGAGGCCGTCTGGAAGCGGCTGGAACTTCGAGAGGTCCAGGAGCGCCTGGACCGCCGTCGGCACGTCGTCCTCCATCATCCCCGTGAAGTCGGTGGCGCAGGTCAGCACTCCCTCGTCGGTGCCGAGCTGGCGCACATTGGCGGTGTGGACCTCGGTGTAGTCGCCGAAGAGGCCATGGCCGTACATCGACGGTCTCACCTGGTGGTCGACGTCTAAGACTCCGGGACTGGTCTCGGTGACGGCGGACCTCGGGATGTTGCAGGTGAAGCGCGCCGTCATGGTTCCGTTCTGCTGGGGCAGTCCGTCGGAGCCCAGGTTGAACTGGCCGCCGGGCTGGTAGTCACCACTGGGTTGGCTGCAGCCGGAGCTCAGGAAGCACGGCACCTGGTATGTGCCTGTCACCTCACGGATGTTCTCCACGCCGTGGCCGGTGGTCGTCGGGAAATCGGTCACATCGGTGACCGTGAAGGCGGGGGCGTCGCCCTGCATCGTGCCGTCCCCCGGGGTGGTGTCCCCCAGGTCGGCAAGACCACGATCGCGGATGGAGAGCATCCGCTGGGTGATGTTCGGGGTGCTGGCGACGGTGAAGTCCCAGGCGTCGTAGAGGCTGCCCCGGTCGATCCCGGCTCCCTGAAGCTTCGAGAGAATCTCGTCGAAGTGGGCGCGGCGCTGCTCGATCGCGGAGACGTTGGTCTGCAGGCCATCGCGATAGAGCGCGAAGCCGGGCGGGGCCGGAACGGTCGCACCGGAGGCGTCCTTCAGGTCCCGCATGGCCACGATGTAGCGGTGTCCCTCGATCAGGTTGCGACCCGGCCGGATGATCAGATCGGTGTTGGCCGGCGATGTGGCGGTCGAGTCCAGCTCGGAGAAGATCAGCTGGCGCTGTCCCGTGGAGGCGTCGATCAGGACGATCGGCTGGTTCGGGTCGAACGCCCGGTCCATGTCGGTGAGAGGGACCGCGCCGGTGTTCCGGAAGGCCTGCGGGTTGTCGAGCCCCGGGACCCTGGTGACGATGCTCTCCCCGGGGCTGAATCCGTCGCTCGTGTTGATGCCGGCGGGGTTGATGTGGGTCCCGTCCTTGTTGGCGGGGGTCGACGCGTCGCTGAGGTTCACCCGCATCCCCGTTGGAGTGCTCGAGTCGGGCACGGCGTAGTGATCGCTCGGGAACGGGAACAGGCAGTTGGTCCCGGGGCTGGCGATGATCTCGCAGCGGGCTGCGCGCGCCAGCGAGTCGCACTGCGGCACCGACTTGGTCAGCGTCGCGTGCCCCTTGGGGCTCTTGCCCTTCTTCTTCTTCTTCGAACCCTTGGCGGGGGTCTTCGCGGTCAGAAGAAGGCTGTCCGCGCCACAACCCTGCAGGACCTCGCTGCCGGCCGTGCTGAGGGGGAGCGAGACCTTCTGCTTCTTCCCGGCTTTGGCCGAGATGCGATGCGGCTCGGTCAGCGCCGGACCACCGCCGAATCCGCGCACGGCCAGGACGAGCTTGCGGGCGTGAGGAGACCGGACGACGACATCGACCTTGCCCGAGGAGAGCAGCCCCTGGTCGCTCTGGGACTTCGACTTGAAGGAGAGCGCGAGGCCCTTCGTCCGGTGGTGCTTCTTCGCGATCGCTCCGGATGGCAGTGCGACCACCGCAGCGATTACCACCGCTGCCAAGACGCCAAACGTGACGTGGGCCACACGCCGATCGATCCCTCGACCGTCCGCCATGGTTCCTCTCTCCATTCCCTCCGGACCTCCCTGGTCCTGCGCCGGAACTTATCAGTGGGAGACGTCAGGCCGCCCTCTCGCTGTAGCGTGACTGCAATGAGCGAGAGGCGGGTTGCCCTGGTGACGGGCGCGAGCAGCGGAATCGGGGCGGCGACCGTTCGCGCCCTGGCGGCGGCCGGATTCGAGGTGGTCAGCGCCGCCAGGCGCCTCGAGCGGGTCGAGGAGATCGCACGCGAGGTTGGCGGCCGTGGGCTCCGCCTCGACGTCACCGACCCGGACTCCGTCGCCGAGCTGGCCGAGGCACTGCCCGAGGTTTCGGTGCTGGTCAACAACGCGGGTGGGGCACTCGGGCTCGCGCCCGTGGCGGAAGCAGACGAGGATCAGTGGCGCGAGATGTACGAGGCGAACGTCATGGGCGTCATGCGCATGACGAAGGCGCTGATGCCGGCGCTGCAGCGCAGCGGCAACGCCCACATCGTCGTGGTCGGCTCAGTGGCCGGGATCGAGGTCTACCCGGGCGGTGGTGGATACACCGCCGCCAAGCACGCGGTCCACGCCGTAACGCAGACGCTCCGGCTCGAGCTGCTGGGCAAACCGATCCGGGTGAGCGAGGTCGCGCCGGGAATGGTCGAAACCGAGTTCTCCCTTATCCGCTTCGGTGGAGACGAGGCCAAGGCGGAGAAGGTGTACGAGGGAACCATTCCTTTGACCGCCGATGACGTTGCCGACGCGATCGCCTACGTCGTCACGCGACCGGCGCATGTGGACGTGGACTACGTCTCGATCAAGCCGACCGACCAGGCGACCGCCCGCGACGTGCACCGTCGCTGAATCGCGCCTGCACGCTACTTGCCCGACTCCGCCGCCTCGCGCTCACCCGACTGACGCAGCAACGCGCCCGTCGTCTGCTCGAGCACCCGGCGCCAGGCCGACATCCCCTTCTCCTCCTCCTCGACCGTGTCCAGGACGCGCCGCACCCGGCGGGCTGAGATCTCGATCCCGTGGCGCGCGGCGATCTCCTTGTAGCGCTGGTAGTCGCGCGCCAGGGCCACTGTCACGGACTCGAAACCGTGCTTCGCGATCTGCAGGCGGGCCGAGTAGTCGAGGATCGAGGTCCCGAACATCAGCTCGTCGTCGAACTCGGGCTCGATCAGGATGATGTCGACGTCGGGGAAGCGCTCCTCCCATGACTGCACGGCCATGTGGAGCCGGGCGTGGGCGAGCAGGCGGAACGCCTGGTTGCCGATAGCGGGCATCCCCATGTCAGAGACGCGCCGGACGCGGGAGCCCAAGACGGTCGGGATGCGGTCCTCGAAATCGTTCACGTAGGGGACCAGCGGATTGACCACAACGATGAACTTGGCGCCGGCCTCGACGGCGACGTCGACGTTGGTGGTGGAGATGATCCCGCCGTCGATGAGCTGCCTGCCGCGCAGCTCGTAGGGCTCGTAGACGATCGGCAGCGCCCCGGAGGCCGCCACGGCGCGGGAGACCGGGACGTTGTCCCACTCCCCATCGCCGAAGACGACCCGCTCGCAGGTGTCCAGATCGGTGGCGACGATCCGCAGATCGCTGTCGAGCTCACGGAAGTCGTTGGTCCGGTCGGGATCGGAGAGCACGTTGCGCACGTACTGCTCGATGCCGCGGTTGTGGTAGACGCCGGTCGGGAGGCCCTCGGCAAGCCCCATGACGACGTCGACCATGGAGATCTCGCCGATGTTCCCGGCGAGGCGGCGGGCGATCGCAGCGACGCGGAGCGGGAGGACGGCGAGCCGGGTCGCAAAGCCCCTGTAGTTCGGCCGCAGCAGGGTCCGCAGCGAGGCGTTCTCGATCGGCGACGGCAGGGCCTTGTCGAGGACTCGGAACATCTCCTCGGGGGTGACGCCGTTGGCCACCATGCTCGCCACGAAGGCGCCGGCGCTGGTGCCAACGTAGATGTCGAACTCGTTGACCGTGCGGTTGACGGCGAGCAGGTCGAACGCACGCAGCGCGCCCATCTCGTAGACACCGCCGGTGAACCCACCGCCCCCGAGGACGAGCGCAGTCTTGTCGCCCCGGCCGCGCCTTCTTCTCCCTCTGCTGCCGCGCGGCTTGCCGTCGGGGCCGTCGAGCTGGACGACTTTCCCCATTCGGCCCGCGATTATGACAAGACGGGCTGGTCAGCCAGCCGAGCAACCGCAACCTCGGCGGTTGGCGCCTGTTTCACCCACAACGCATGGGGATCGCGATGCGCAGAGGGGCCTGCACGCTTGCGCTGCTGAGCGCGGCACTGGTGGCCGTGCCGGCGAGCGCACAGGCGGGCACGGGAGGCCCCGACAAGTCGTTCAGGACGCCGATCGCCCACGGCGCGGCCACCGCGCGGGCCTCGGTCTCGCCCTCGAAGCTCTCCGCCGGGCTCACGAAGCTCTTTCGCCGGGTCGGGCGAAGCGGCGCGTTCGTGGTCGATGCGAGCGACAACCAGGTGCTCTTCTCCCGAAAGGCCCGGCGCGCACGGATTCTCGCGTCGAACTCGAAGCTCTTCACCACCGCCACTGCCCTCGGGCGCTTCGAGCCGCAGGACCGGCTCGAGACCACCGCCTGGTCGACCGATGACGTCTCCGACGGAGTGAGCCAAGGCCTCTACCTCCGCGGAGGCGGCGATCCGACTTTGAGCGGCGGCGGGCTCGCCAAGCTCGCGGACCGCGTGCGGGCGGCTGGGGTGAAGACCGTGCAGGGGCCGCTCGTCTACGACGACTCCTTCCTCGATCGCGTCACCGGCATACCCCAGCACGGGATCAGCGCCGAGCGCATTGGAACCCTCTCCGCGCTCACCATCGACAGCGGCTCGCCGGGCGATCCTGCGAAGAGCGCCGCCCAGCGCTTCCGGGATGCCCTCCGCAAGGACGGTGTGTCGATCGCCAACAGCGTCACGCCCGGGGTCGTCCCGCCGGCCGCGGCGCAGGTGGGCGACTTCGGCTCCCCGACCATGGCCGACCTGATCCAGGACACGAACGTCCCCTCGAACAACTTCTTCGCCGAGATGCTGCTCAAGGACCTCGGGGGGGCGTTTGGCGGCGCGGGCTCCACCGCGGCCGGCATCGCGGTCGTGAAGAGCTTCGCCGCGAGCCAGGGCGCGACCTTCAACGGCGAGAACGGGTCCGGGCTGACCCGGCGCAACAAGGCCTCCCCCGTCTCGGTGGTCAGGCTGCTCGACTCGATGATCGAGGTCGACGAGACCACGACGCCCGCGTCACAGGTGGACCAGCGCCGTCAGCGTGATGCATGGATCGACTCCCTCGCCGTCGCCGGGCGGAGCGGGACGCTCGTCCGCCGGATGCGCGGCACCGCGGCCAGGAACCGCTGCCACGCGAAGACCGGCACCCTCAACGGCGTCAGCGCGCTCTCGGGCTATTGCTTCCAGGGCGCCGAGGACGCCGACCACGCGGTGGTTTTCTCCCTCCTCATGAACCGCGTGGACGTCAACCGCGCCCACGTGGTGCAGGACCGGATGACGGCGCTGATGGCGCGGTACCGGCGCTAGACACGCCCGCGCGGAGGGGCACTGCGTTTCTTCGGAGCCCCGTCGGCACCGACCAGCTTCTGCAGCCCCTTCTCGTCGATGACCTCGGTGCCGAACTCTTCGGCCTTCGCGAGCTTCGAGCCGGGGCTGTCCCCGGCGATCACGTAGTCCGTCTTCTTCGAGACGGAGTTGACGACCTTGCCGCCGGCCAGCCGGATCAGCTTGGTGGCCTGCTCGCGGCTCACGTTCGGCAGGGTGCCGGTGAGCACCAGCGTCTTGCCATCGAGCGGGCCGCCCTGCTTGCGGCGCTCAGAGGGGTCGAGCTCCATGCGCAGCCCGGCCTTGCGCAGGCGCTCGATCAGCCGCCGGGTGCGGTCCTCGGATAGCTCCTCGTAGATCTGCTCAGCGAGGATCGGGCCGATCCCCTCGGCCTTGACGATGTCCTCCGGCTGGGCCTCCAGCAGAGCGTCCATCGTGCCGAAGTGCTCGGCCAGCGACTCGGCGTTGACGAAGCCGATTCCCGGGATGCCCAGCGCGTAGAGGACTCGCGAGAAGGGCATCTCCTTCGCCTCCTCGATCTCCTCCATCAGGTTCTCGGCCGAGATCTTCCCGAAGCCCTCGAGCTCGGCGATCCGATCGGCGGTCAGCTCGAAGATGTCGGCGGCATCCGAGATCAGGCCCTCCTGCAGGAAGCGGTAGGCGTTCTTCTCGCCCAGTCCCTCGATCTCAAGGGCGCCGCGAAAGTGCTTGATGTGCTGGAACTGCTGACCGGGGCAGCCGGTCCGGTTGGGGCAGATCGTGAAGACGCTTCCCTCCGGCTTCACGGTCGGCGTTCCGCAGAGTGGGCACTTCTTCGGCGGCCGCGACCGGCGCGCGCCCTTCTTGCGCCGCTGGATGATCGGCGAGACCACCTGCGGGATAACGTCGCCAGCCCGCATCACCACGACCTCGTCGCCCTCGCGGACGTCCTTGCGCTCCAGGTCCTCCTCGTTGTGGAGGGTCGCCGTGCTCACCGTGACGCCGCTGACGTGCACCGGCTCGAGCATCGCGAACGGCAGCAGGTGCCCGGTGCGTCCGACGTTCCAGACGATCTTGTTGAGCTTCGTCGTCGCGGTCGTCGGGGCAAACTTCCAGGCTACTGCCCAGCGTGGCTCGCGCCCCGCCACTCCGAGCTCCCGCTGCAGTCCACGGTCGTCGACCTTGACGACGACGCCGTCGATCTCGAAGTCGAGAGCCTCGCGGCGGTTCTCCCACCAGCGGCAGCGCTCGGCGACCTCGTCGATCCCGTGCAGGATCGAGATGTCGTCGTTCACCTTGAAGCCCCGCTCGCGCAGCCAGTCGAGCGACTCGGAGTGGCTCTCCGGCTCCCATCCCCTCAGGGCGGCCACGCCGTAGCACCAGATCGACAGAGGTCGGGTCGCGGTGATCGAGGAGTCGAGCTGGCGCAGAGAGCCCGCGGCGGCGTTCCGGGGATTGGCAAAGGTGGAGAGCCCGTCCTGGGCGCGCTGCTCGTTCACCTTGGTAAAACCGGCGATCGGCAGATAGACCTCGCCCCGGACCTCGACCAGCTCGGGCGCATCCTCGATCGAGAGCGGGATCGCCTTGATCGTCTTCAGGTTCTGGGTGACGTCCTCTCCGACCCGCCCGTCGCCGCGGGTCGCGCCGCGAATAAAGACGCCGTTCTCGTAGGTGAGGGAGATCGCGAGGCCGTCGACCTTCGGCTCGGTGACGTAGCGGATCTCCCGCCCCGAGATGTCGAGGCGCTCGAGCTGGCGCTCCACCCGCTTCGCCCAGGCACGGAGCTCGTCCTCGTCGCGGGCGTTGGCGAGGGAGAGCATCGGCTCGTGGTGCTCCACCTGCTTGAACTTGTCCAGCGGGGCGCCGCCCACCCGCTGCGTGGGTGAATCGGAGGTGAGCAGCTCGGGGTGCTCCTCCTCGATACTCCGCAGCTCGCGGAGCAGGTCGTCGTAATCCGGGTCCGAGATCTCCGGGTCGTCGAGGACGTAGTAGCGGCGGTCGTGATGGGCGATCTGCCGCCGGAGCTCCTCGGCTCTCTTCTTGACCGACTTGGTGGCGCTCACCTCTTCTGGGAGGCCTCCGCCGCGGCGACGTTCTCCTCCGCCCTACCCAGCATCCCGGCGAAGTCCCACTTCTTCAGCCGATCGAGGCTCGGCCGGTCGGTGAGGTCGAAGTGGACCGGGGTGACCGAGATCCGCTCCCGCGCGATCGCCGAGAGGTCCGAGCCCTCCTCGTCCTCGAAGGAGGGCTCGAAGCCGTAGATCTGGTATCTGACCCGCCCGGTGTCCGGATCCTCGTCGACGAGCTTCATCTCGTCGTCGTAGAGGCGCTTGCCGAGGTGGGTGACCTCGATCCCGTTCGGCGTCCCCGCTGGGCAGTTGACGTTGAGCAGGGTGTCGGCCGGGAGCGGATCCTCGGCGACGCGCCGGACCAGCTCCCCCGCGAAGGCAGCGGCGACCGAGAAGTCGAACTCCCGCCCCCAGCGGAAGTCCATCTCTCGCGCGGCGGACTGCTGCGAGATGGCGATCGCCGGGATGCCGAGCACGATCCCCTCGAGCGCTGCGGCGACCGTGCCGGAGTAGGTGATGTCATCGCCCAGGTTGGAGCCGTGGTTGATCCCCGAGACGATCAGCTCGGGGCGCTCCCCGACGAGTCCGAGCTCGGCGAATCTCACGCAGTCGACGGGCGTGCCATCGGTGGCGAAGCCGCTCGATCCGTCCTCGAAGGGGATCTCCTCGACCCAGAGCGGCGAGCGGGTCGTGATGCTGCGAGCGGTCGCGCTGCGGTTGGAGTCGGGTGCGATGACGTGGACCTCGAGGCCATCAATCCCGATGAGCTCCTTCCGCACGGCGTTCAGGCCGGTGGCCTGGATCCCGTCGTCGTTGGTGATCAGAAGGCGCACACCAACGATTCTAGGTTGACGGCTTCGCCACAAACGGCGGCCACAAACACCCCCGCCGGACTAACCGCCCCCGGATGCGATGACCATCTCGGTCGCGACGCCCAGGAAAACGCCGGCGCTGAGCATGAGGAGGCCGAGCTCGCGGTGACCGAGCCGCCTCATCGCGCCCCAGATCTCCCCGATCACATAGAGGATCGCGCCGGCGGAGACTGAGTAGAAGAGCAGCTCGAGTGGCTCCGACGTGACGTTGTAACCGACGATCGTTCCCAGGAAGACGGGGCCTCCGCCGACCAGCCCGGCGAGCGCGAGCCACCTCCAGCTGGGCCGGACGTCCCCGAGCGGACCGACGATGCCGAAGCCCTCCGTTGCGTTGTGGACGGCGAAGCCGATGATCAGGACGGTGGCGAGGCCGATCTCACCCGTGCTTGCGGAGACGCCGATGGCCAGCCCCTCGGCGAAATTGTGCAATCCGATCGCGGCGGCGATCGTCATCCCGGTGCGCAGGGCCTTGGCACTCAGATCCTCGCGGGTCACCATCTCCGCCTGCTCCACGGTCATCTCGTTCGTCGCCCCGCCGGAGATCGGCGGCGGCTTCGTCGTCCGCATCCGGCTCTCGACCAGCGCCAGGCCGGCGCTGCCGACGGTGAACCCAATCCCGAGTACCAGGGCGAGCGCGACGCCCTCGAGCAGCGAGCCCTCGCCATCGTGGAGCTCATCGAAGTGCCCTTCCACAATCTCGACACCGTGGACGAGCACCTCGGCGAACAGGAACGCGAGCACGCCGACGGAGAACATCGCGAGCGCGACCTTGGCGCGCTGCGAGACGAATTCGATCCGGCCGACCGGGAGTCCGAGATAGATCGTGAACCCCGCCAGTGCGCCGAGGAGAACTGTCTCGCCGAAAGACACGACGAGCGCCACAATAACAGAATCGTTAGGGCACCCTAATTCCGCTCAATAGCGCACTGAGACGAGGTGCAGGCCGTGGGCCGCCGCGGTCTCGCCCGCCCGTTCCCGGGGAGCGCCCTCGAGCAGGTTCCTGAAGTCCTCGACGGCGCGCCGGCCGCCTCCCACCTCGAGCATCGTGCCCACCAGCACCCGCACCATGTTGCGCATGAAGGCGTCGGCCTCGATCCAGAGCTCGAGAACCCGCCCCGAGCCGAGCACAGCCGGTTTCTCGTCCCACTCCGCCCGCAGGATGTCCCGCTCGAAGCGGACGTGCTCCGTCTGGGTCGGTGTGAACGCCGTGAAGTCATGTGTGCCGGCAAGGGCATCGCAGCATGCTGCGAGGGCTGCCTCGTCGATCCGATGCGGCCAGTGGAGCGCGACCCCGGCCTCGAAGGGATTGGGCGTCCGCTCCGCTAGCACGCGGTAGCAGTAGGTTCGCGAGCGCGCATCGCGCCGCGCGTCGAAATCACCGGCCGGGAGAGCGGACAGCACGACGACGTCTCGTCCGGTGAGTGAGTTGAGGGCGCGAGCGAGCTCGGTCGGCGGCTCTTCCTGTGTCGCGAAGCTCGCCACCTGGGCCCAGGCGTGAACCCCCGCATCCGTCCGGCCCGCGACCGTGAGGAGTGTGGGAGATCCGAGAATGCGCTCCAGCCCCGCCTCGAGCTCGGCCTGCACCGTTCGCACTCCTGGCTGCGCCGCCCAGCCCGCGAAGCCGGCGCCGTTGTAGGCGATCTCGAGTCGCACAGAGGACACGGTTGCGCGACACTAACCAGGGATGGCTCTGCCCGGCTCCGACGAACCGGCCTCGATCCAGGAGGATGAGGCCAAGCAGGAGCTCTTCGGTCGCGGACCCAGCAGGGTCGGCCTGGAGGCCTACGAAGTGATCGCGATCGTGCTCGCCATCGTGGGAGCGGCGGTCGGCTTCGACCAGATCTCGAACGGGTCCCAGTGGATTCTCCTGGGCGCGATCATCCTCCTGCTATTCGGCCTGATCATCGCGCTCAACCCGAACCGCCGAGAGTGAGACACTGGGTGTGCTGAAACTCACGGATCAGCGGAGACCGAGCGCCTAACGTTCGGCCGACGTCACTGGAGGAGGAGGAATGGCAAATACCGACATCACACAGCGCTCTCAATACGAGCGCAGCGACCTGCTCGCCGGCGGGGAGGGACTTCGCAGGGGCTCGGAGAAGGGCGCCGCGGTCTACAGCGTGATCGCGCTGGTCGTCGGCATCGTGCTCTGCGTCGCCGCAGTGGCGACGATTGACAACTGGGCGCAGTGGGTTGTCCTCGGCGTAATCGTGGTCTTCACCATCGCGCTGATGGTCGCGATCGGCCCGAACCGCAAGGGGTCGGGCTCCAGCTTCAAGGTCGGGCGTTGATCCGGCGGCGGCCTTTGTGGCCGCCGCTAATGTCAGTGCCGCACTCAGCCATCACGTCCGCCAGCCTGCCGGCCAGTTCGCGATGGAGCGCCGCGGCCGCCGCGTCCCGCGGCACCCCGGTGCGGACCTCCAGGAGGTTGTCGACCTCCAGCGGATCGCGCTCGAGGTCGTAGAGCTCGTACTCCGTCCGCCGGCGTCCCTCCGGGTCGAAGTAGAAGGCGTACTTGGCGGTCGGGGTGCGGATGGCTCGGATCCGGTTCGGCTGACCCGGCGCCTCCGTGAGCGCCGTGGCGGCCTGGTGGTCGTCGTAGGTGAAGTGCACGGCGTCGCGAACGCTGTGAGCCGGGCTCGGGTGGTCGGTGACCGGCGAGAGGTCGACCACCGAGCGGGCGAGCGGATCGCGGCCGGGGGTGGCCGCCTGCGCGAGCACGGGCGTGAGATCGCGGCCCCGGAGTCGTACCGGCACCTCCGTTCCACCGAGCCGGAGCACCGTCGGCAGGACGTCCACCAGCGAGGCCAGGGCATCCGTCTCCGCGCCGCGCGGGAACAACACGGGGTTCGAGACGACGAGCGGCACGTTGATCGTCTCCTCATAGGTGTTGAAGGCCTTCTGGCGAAGGCCGCCATGCGACAACCCCATCTCCCCGTGGTCGGCGCACCGCACGACGACCGTGCGTGAGCGCAGGGAGCCGGGATCGGCGGTGTCCCCAAGCGCCGACAGCACCCGCCCGATCTTCTCATCGACGACCCGGTGCAGGTAGGCGTAGAAGTTGACGTAGTCGAGCTGGTCGCGCCGGTTGCGAAGAGGCCCCATGTACGCGGTCATCCCCATCTGCATCACGGCGTGGACCGCCGGCTTCCCCGCAAGGTTCTCGTCGACGGTCGGTGGCAGCTCGACGCCGAGGTCCCGGAACTCGTCCGCCGTATACCCGCCGCGCTCGTAGGCGGCCGGGTAGCCCAGCACGTCGTGAGGGTTCACCAGCGAGACGACCAGGCAGAACGGCTCGGGCAAGTCCTGGCGCGAGAGCCACCGCTCGACCTGGCCGGTGTAGACCTCATCCCAGCCCTGGCCCTCCCCGGCGTTGCCACCGCCGAAATGCTCCGCCTTCGCGTTCTCACCCGCATCGGGCGCCTCCCAGTCGGCGAACCCGTACTCGCTCGCTATTCGCCGCTCGTCGGCCTCCCCCCAACCGCCGAGCAGGCCGTCTTTCCCCCCGGACGGGTGGGTCAGGTGCCACTTGCCCTTGTAGGCGACGTGGTATCCGGCCGCGCGCAGCAGGCTGGCCATGTTGGGCAGCCCGGCGGGGAGCTCCGGCTCGTGGCCTCGGCTCTCGCCGATCCGGAATAGGCCGCGCCCGAACCCCGTCAGCACGCGGCGCGCGGGTGCCTGACGGCGGCGGATGATGTCGGCCATCGTGGCCGCCACCGCCGGAGCGAAGCGTGGATTCGGCCGCAGGTCCGCGGCCGTCAGCGTCAGCTCGACTCCGTGCTCTGCCGGATAGAGCCCGGTGAACAGCGTCGATCGGCTCGGCGAGCACATCGCCGTGTTGCAGAAGCCGTTCCGGAAGCTGAGCCCGGTGCGCCCGAGCTCCGCGTCGTTCGGCATCAGCTCACGCAGCCAGCCCGGATCATCGGGCCAGTGCCGGGGAGCGCGCTGCTGGTCCGTGATCAGGACCACGAAGTTCGGCGGCTTCACTAGGGCTTCACGTCGCAGGAGCGGCCGCGACAGGTCTGCAGTCGCTGCATCAGCCCGATCAGGTGAGCCTTGGTCCCGGCGTAGGCGGGGTTCTGAGC
>DATDKQ010000194.1:0-5973 GCA_036519915.1 Solirubrobacterales bacterium
GTGGGTGCGCAGGAACGGCAGGCGTGCGAGCCGTTCGTAGCGATCCTCCGTGCGACGGCCGAGATTGCGCGTCAGGGCGGGGACGAGCGTCAGGCTGAGCTGCTCACGGGATGTGATCCCGGCCGCGTCCAGGTCGCCATCTCTGACCAGAAGCGTGTGCCGGTTGAGCGGGTTGGGTACGCGAGGCTCGTAGATCAGCAGCAGTCCACCGGGCGCGAGCACACGCATCCCTTCGCCCAGTCCCTCACGTATTGCCTTGTGTGAGCCGAGAGATGAAAGAAGCGTGAGCTGGAGTACGACCGTGAAGCTCTCATCCGGGAAAGGAAGGCCGCGAACATCCCCGACGTCGATCTCGGCGCCGGGCACCGCTCCAATGGCCGCCGCGACACGCTCTTCCTGGATGTCGACCCCGCGCAGCCGCTCGGGCTGCACGCCCGCCTCGACCAGGGCGCGTAGGCACCAGCCCGTGCCGCAGCCGGCGTCGAGGATCTGCCCGGTGCCCGCGATCTCGGGGGCGGCCAGTCGCAGCAGATGCGAGAGGAGCTCGCGGCGGATCGCCGCGTTGCCGGGATTGTTCGCCGCCCAGGCACGCTGCTTGCGCCGACTCCGGGCGTATCTGGAGTACACGCGGTTAACTGACCCACGATGAGAGTCACGCTGCTCACTCACTACTACCCGCCCGAGGTCGGGGCGCCGCAGGCGCGGCTTTCGGCCCTAGCGCGTGGATTGAGCCGCCGCGGCGTCGAAGTCACGGTGCACACCGGCTTCCCACACTACCCGGACGGGGTGATCCAGCCCCCGTACCGGAACCGTCCCTGGCGCATCGAGCAGGAGGACGGCGTGCGGGTGGTGCGGAGCGCCGTCTACCCGGCGCCGAATCGCGGCTTCGGCCGACGGATCGCCAACCACCTCTCCTTCGGCCTCAGCGCGCTGGCCAGCGCACCTGCCGCCGGCCCGGCTGACGCGGTGATCGTCGAGACGCCCCCGCTCCTGCTCGCAGGCTCCTCAATCGCCTATGCCCGGGGAAAGGGGGCGGCGCTGGTGGTGAACGTCTCCGACATGTGGCCCGACTCCGCCGTCGCGCTGGGGACGCTCCGGCGGCCTCGTCTGGTGAGCTCGGCGCGGGCGCTCGAGCACGCCTGCTACCGGGCCGCCGCCGCCATCGTCTGCCCAACCCGCGGAATCGAGGCCGCGCTGAACGGGCTCGAGGATGCCAGGGGAAAGGTCCACAGGATCCCGCCGAGCGTCGATCCCGACCTCTTTCCGGGCTCGCCGCCGCGCGCGAACGGAACCTTCAGGGTCCTCTACGCCGGGACCGTCGGGATGAGCCAGGGAGTGGGAACGCTGATGGACGCGGCCGAGCTGCTCGACGACGACATCGGGATCGAGATCGTGATCGTCGGTGACGGAGCCGAAGGGCCGGAGCTCCGCCGACGCCTCGCCGAGGGTCGGCTGCACAACGTCACCATGCTGGGCCGCGTGCCACACGAGCGGATCCCCGAGCTCTACGCCGAGGCCGATGCGGCAGTTGTGTTGCTTCGTGACAAGCCGTTGTTCGAGGGGGCGCTGCCGACGAAGATGTTCGAGGCGATGAGCGCGGGCCGGCCCCTGGTTCTCTCCGCTGCGGGCGAGGCTGCGAGCCTGGTGAACGAGGCCTCCTGCGGGGTGGTGGTGCACCCCGAGCGGCCCAGCGAGCTGGCCGCCGCGCTCAGCGACCTGGCGGACGACCGCGAGCGCGCCGGCAGGCTCGGGGCCGCCGGCCGTCAGGCAATCGTCGAGGGCTACTCGCGCGAGCGGGCATTCGACCGCTGGTACGGGCTCCTCACCAGCCTGGCCGGCTAGAGGGGCCTCCGTGGCGTGCTTCAGGCGCTCGAGCTAGCAGCTAGCTCGTCAGCCTCTTTCCTTGCAAGGGCCGCGTCGAGCACCTCGTACTCAGCTTCCCCGATCGCCGCATTCGCGTAGTCGATCGCGAACGAGGCGTCGTCTTCGGCGTTCTCGGCGTTTTTCTCGGCCTTGTCGAGATCGATCTCCCCTTTCCTTCTGTCGATCTTCTCGCGGATGTCGGCGACGGCCTTGTCCCATCTTTCCTCCAGGTCGTTCCACCATTCGGAGATCTTCCCCTTGCTTGCGGCGGCCGACTCGCGGAGCGCCTGATGCTGAGCCTCGGCCGATCCACGTGCCACCTCGACGTCCGCCTCGAGATCGGCCTTGGCCTTGTCCTGGGCGGTCGCGGCGCGGTCTTCCGCTTCCTTTGCCCGAGCCGCCAGCTTCGTGAGTTGGTCCGATAGAGCCATCTGAATCCCTTCGAAGGTTGCCTTCCTCAAAAGATCCTCCGCCCCGACGAGCGGGAAGCGGAAAAACCCTCTCTGCTCAGACCATACTCCTGGAGTTCGCACCCGAGCAAAGGAGTTGTGACGCCAAGCGATCACCCATCACCGGCCGGCCTACTCGGAGAGCCCGACGGCTTCGAGGGCATCATCCCGGGTGGGGTGGAAATCGATTCGGACGACTTTGCACTCCGCCAGCTCGTAGGCGACGTTCCACGTTTGGGTCACGGCTACACCGCTCGTCCGGCCGCGGCCACCTGAGCGCATGACGACCACCACCCAGTCTCCGGCGTCGATCAATTCGTCAGGCTCGGCGCACCAGTAATCGTCGAACGAGGAGACGAACCGCCCAATCGACGCGGTCACCGCTTGCCGTCCCCGTACCTGTTGCGTCTCCATGTTTGCCCGCGGATCCGACCAGAGCACGACTTCGGCGCCTATGTGCTCCGTCGAGGCCTCGTAGTCGCCCTGGACGAATGCGTGTAAGAAGCGGCGCACGATCTCGACGTTCTGCTGCGACATCGCCCACGCAGTATCTCGCCCGAACGGCCGCTTCTCGTCCCAAGCGCTACTCCGACAGCCAGGCGCGACCCCAGCCCATTGGGCAGGACTCAACCGTGGATTCGGCGACCGGATTCAGCTGGTTCAGATGCCGCCGCTGGAGGCGCGATTCCACGGCCAGCGGCCGTCGAGCTCGACTTCCAGCGAGAAGCTCAAGAACGTCCTGATGAGGATGATCAGCCCAAGGACGGCGACGTTCTCAAGCGAGGGCTGGACGGCGACGGTCCGGATGATGTCGGCGGCCACCAGAAACTCCAAGCCGAGCAGAATGCTGCGTGCGAAGACGGCTCGGATGGTCCGGTAGACGCTCCCCGGACCCTCTCCTCCGAGCAGGCCGAGTGCGCCGCTCACAAGGGCTGCCGCCAGGCCCACGAGGACGGTTGCGACGCCGAGGATCTCCACGCCCTTGGCTATGTCATCCATGGTCTGCTCGAAGCTCATCTCCTTCTCCAGTCTCGCGGCCTAGGCCTTCTTCGGCGGCTTGCCCGGCGTTTGCAGGGGGGAAGCTCTCTCGGCCGTCTTCTGGGCGAGCAGCTGGAGGCCGACATCGCGCGGGTTCCGGTCGCTGGCACGCTGGTAGTAGTCGGCTGCCGCAGCGAAGCTCGAGGCGCGGACCTCGATGTCTCCCAGCAGCGTCAGGGTGACGAAGTTGTCGGGTTCCTTCCCGAGGGCGTCCTGAAGCTTCGCGACCGCCTCTTCGCGGTTGCCCTCGGCCTCCAGAGCGGAGGCCTGCAGGTAGAGCGGGATCACCGAGACCGGGTTGAAGTCCGCCGCGGACTTGGCCGCCGAAAGCTGGGCTGAGGTGGACCTCCCCTGCTCCTGGCGGGCCTTGCGGATGTAGAGGTCCCCCAGGTAGAGGAAGACCACGCTGATGGCGGCGCCCGCGAGCAGCGCCGCGATCCCGAAGCGCGCGACCAGCCTCTCCCGGTCACGGAACCAGGGCAGCTGGAGCGGGGCGGGTCTGTCCTCGGCGCGGCCGCGAGGGACCGCCGCCAAAGCCAATGAGAGCAACCCCAGGCCGGTGACGGTGGGAATCAGCCAAAGCCAGTCGGTCAGGGACTGCCCGATCACGACCGCGCCACCGGCCGCGAGTCCGGCGATGATGCGGCGGTCCTTTGGAGGGGCCTCCTTTGCGGATCGAGCCACGCCGATGGCGAGCGCGACGATAACGCCCACGAAGAGAAGGAGGCCGACGAATCCCGTCTCGGCGAGCAGCCTGAAGGGCAGGCTGTGGGGATCCTCGAGGTTGCGATCGGTGCGGCGCTGCTGGTAGTAGTCGAAGGAGTAGTTGCCGTCGCCGACGCCGCCGACGGGCGCCGACTCGAACTCCTTCCACGCCACGCGCCAGAGGTCGTAGCGCTGGCCTCCCACCGAGCCCAGCCTGGTGGAGCTGGTAGTGGCGCTGCCGTTGACGTCCCTGAACTCGTCCCACTTGTCGCTGGCGTAGGTGACCGGGTTGCCGATCTTGACCAGCGCGGCGATCACGACGACGACGCCGAGCGCTGCGAGTCCATAGGGCGCGACCCGGCGGGCGGCGTCTCCGGCGGCCGATCCCCGCAGCCCGTTGTCGAGCAGAGCGGCGAACAGGCCGAAGAGGAGCGCGGCGAAGGTGAGGACGAGAAGGGCGGTGCTCGCGTTGTGGACGACGGAATCCGTGACCGGCTGGCCGTCCTGGAAGGCGTGGTAGGGGTCGAGCAGCGGTCCGGAGAAGATCGCAACGGCCGCCGCGGCCGCGAGGGCGAAGAGCGTCCGGCGCAGCCGATCCGGGCCGATCGCGAGGAAGACCGCGGCCCCGCAGACCAGCCCGATGGCGACGCCGCGCGATTGGGTGAGGAAGGCGAGCCCGAGCGAGAGAACTGCGATCGCGAACGAGGCTGCCCGCACCGGGGTGTTCCGGCCACGCTCCGCGGCGAGGCCGATCAGCGGCCAGAAGACGAACGCGAACAGCGTCGCTGTGGCGTTCCGATAGCCGAGCGGGTCCTCGAGGCGGCCCGCGCCGAAGAGGTCGGCGCCGTTGGCGATCAGGGCGATCAGCGTGATCACCGCCACCGCGCCCACCCCGAAGAAGATGGCCTGACCGACCCAGAGCGCCTGGCGGCGCCCGCGCAGGGCGAGCGGCACCGTGATCACGGCCGCGTAGAGGATCGTCCGCGATGCTCCCTCCCAGGCGTCCGCCGCCGATTCCGCCCAGATCGAGGAGAGCAGGGTCCAGGCGGCAAACGCCCAGACCAGCCCCACGGCGATGCTCAGAGGCCCCCGGTCGAGCTGGATCCCACCCGCGATCTGCGTCGAGATGAGGATGGTCAGCGCGAGGACCGCGATCAGCGCCCAGTAGCGGAGTGCGAACGCGCCGTCGAAGGCGCAGGCGATCACGAGGAGCGCAGCGACGGCGCCTGCCGGAGCGGCGCCGAGTACGCGTCTCCTCGTGAGGCGAAGCCGTTCCTGCGCTCGCGCTCGCCTCGGTGGCGTCCTGGCTTCGCTCACTGTTCTCCCGTCACGCTAAATCGGTTGCCCGGCGGCGCATTGTGGCAGCGGTCCATCCGAGGCAGCATCTCGGCGGGGACGGACGGCCCGGTGTGGTGGGCCGGAGCAGGTATAAGCCGTGGATGGACGTCGGGTTCGGGGAGGCACTCCTGTACAGCGGAGCGCTCCTGGCCCTGGCGGCGGCTCTCTCTGGGCTCATGCGCGGGACCGTGCTCTCGATCTCCGTGCTCTCGGTCACCGCTGGGCTGATCCTGGCCGAGGCGGGGGCGATCCACATCGAGGGATCCGATCAGGCCGTTGTCAACCTCTTTCTGCTTGCCCTGATCGTCACGCTGTTCTCCGACGGGCTCTTCGTGGAGCGGGAGCTGCTGGTCCTGCACTGGGGCCCGGTGGTGCGGGCGCTGGTGATCGCCATGCCCATCACGCTGGTCCTCCTGGCCCTGGCGGCGAAGGTGCTCTTCTCCGAGCTCAGCTGGGCAGAGGCCTTCCTGCTCGGCTCGGTGCTCTCCGCCACGGACCCCGTCGTCACCTCCGCGGTGGTCACGTCACAGCGGGTGCCCTCGGCGGTGCGGCACGCCCTCAACCTCGAGTCCGGGCTCAA
>DATDKQ010000195.1:0-9761 GCA_036519915.1 Solirubrobacterales bacterium
CGGACGAGGCCGAACGCCAGGATGACCGGCCCGTTCACCTCGCGGAGCTCAGCGGGGAGCGCCACCTCGTCCTGCTGGCGGGTGAGATAGTCGAAGGCGCCGTGCGGGATCACCCGCAGCTTCTCCGGCGCGACGCCGAGGTCGCTCTCGAGCCGCCGAGCACCGTGGTCGGAGTGCACCACCACCGCGTCCATCTGTGCGAGCAGACGGGTCAGGGTTCGCGCGATCCGAGTACCGGTCTCCGGCAGGCGCCAGTGCATCGTGTAGACCCGCGGGCGCTTCGGGGCGAGCAGGTGACGATCCAGAGCCGGGATCGGGAGCCACATGTAGTGGACGACGCCGGCGGCCTCTGCGGCGCGTCGGTAGCGGAGCATGTCCGGCACGTGCTCCACGACCCGGAGCAGGCGCCTGCGCCGCGGACCGATGCCCTCCCGTGACGAGCGCCGGTAGAAGAGCTCGCGCACTTCATAACCCTGCTCCCGGGGCACGGGGCCGTAGGAGAAGCGGGAGGTGACCAGCTCCACCTCGGCGCCCGCACGGGTGAGCGCGCCGGCGAGGGCGTGGTCATACGGCGGCGTGTAGGCCGCCGGATCGACGATTTGGACGCGCATGGGCGAGCATTCTCGCCGTGCTGCTCTCCTACTGCGTGGTCAACACGAACGGCCGGGAGTTCCTGCTCGCCTGTCTCGAGGCGATCGAGCGCACCGCGCCACCCGATCTCGAGCACGAGGTGCTGGTCCTGGACAACGCCTCGGACGACGGCTCGGCGGAGGCCGTCCGCGCGCTGGACCGCAACATCCGGCTGATAGCCCTCGATCGACGGGAGGGCAAAGCCGCCAACGACAGCCGGCTGATCGAGGAGGCACGGGGCGAGTGCTGCCTGCTGCTGAACGAGGACTCGGAGTTGCAGCCGGGGGCCGTTCCGGCCCTGATCGGAGCACTGCGGTCGGACCGCCGGGCCGCGGTCGCCGGGGCCCAGTTGCTCTCGCCCGATGGACGCCCGGTCCCCTGCGCCTGGCGCCTGCCCACCGCCCGGACGGCCCTGGCGGGAGCCCTCTTCCTGCATCGCCGGTACACGGTCGAGAGCGGCGGGGACGCGACGCGCCCAGTGGGCTGGGTGCAGTCGAGCGCGATGCTGGTCCGGCGCCAGGCGGCGCTCGAAGTCGGCGGCTTCGATCCGAATTTCTTCGTCTACTCCGACGAGACCGACTTCTGCAAGCGCCTCTCGGACGCGGGGTGGCGCATCCTCCACGTGCCCTCGGCGTGGGCGATCCACCACGACCAGATGGCGCAGGACGCCGCCGGGTCAGAGCGCCGGATCGTCGAGTACCACCGGAATCGCGACCTCTACCTGCGCAAGCACCTGGGTCGCACTCGGGCGTTTCTGCTGCGCCCGGTGCTCGCGTGGCCCTACGTGCTGCGCGCGCTCGCTGCACTGGTTCTGCCGGGCCACTCCCCGCGTCGCTACTGGATGCACGCCCGTCAGGCCCTCCTGCCGGGCGGCGGCGAGGGCATCCGCGAGGCCGCGGAGGCATACAACCGCCGCATAGGGTCGTAGATGTGAGGATCCTCGAGGTCACCCAGATGTGGCCGAGTCCGGAGAACCCGGACCTGGGCAGCTTCCTGGTGCCGCTGACGCGGGAAATCGAGGCGTTGGGGAACCAGGTCGAGGTCGCTTCCATCAGCCGGCGAGGAGGCCCCCCGACCGAGTACGGCACGCTGGTCCGCAAAGCCCGGGCCGCGGCCCGGCGCTTCCGCCCCGATGTCGTCTTCGCCCACTTCCTCTTCCCCGCCGGGGCCGCAGGGGCGCTCGCCGCCCGAACCGCAGGGGCTCCGCTGGTCGTGATGGCCCACGGCCAGGACGTGGCGAACCTCGGCCGGATCCCTGGAGTCACTGCCGCCACCCGCTGGGTGGTGGGCCGCTCCTCCGCGGTGATCGCCAACTCGCGCTGGCTCGCGGGTCGCCTCACCGAGCGGGTCCCGGCTGCCGAGCCGAAGATCGAGGTCGCGGACTGTGGCGTCGACCTCGACGCTTTCTCCCCGCGTCCCGCCGATCAGGCCCGCACTGAGCTGGGCTGGGACGGCGAGGGACCGGCCTTCCTCTGCGTCGGCTCGCTGATCGAGCGCAAGAACGTCGTCCGGCTCGCGGACGCCTTCGCCTCGCTCGGTCGAGGGCGGCTGGCGTTCGTCGGAGACGGACCGCTGCGCCCTGCGCTCGAAGGTAGGCCCGATGTCACCCTGACCGGGCGCCTCTCGCAATCGGAGGTGCCTCGGTGGGTCGCCGCCTGCGACGTGCTCTGCCAGCCATCGCTGACCGAGCCCTTCGGCCAGGCGACGCTCGAGGGGATGGCGATGGAGCGCACCGTGCTCGCGACCAGCGTCGGCGGGCCGCCGGAGTTCGTCACACCCGAGGCGGGAGTCCTGGTCGACCCGCAGGATCCCGCGGCCCTCCCGCACGCCATGGAGCTGGCGGCGACCAAGCCCACACCCAACCCGGCCGCCCGCCGGGCGGCCGCCGAGCACGACGTGAAGCGCCAGGCGGCGCGCATGACCGAGATCCTGGAGCGCGCGAGCCGGGCCTAGCGGATCGCGTCCTCGTCGCGCTGCTCGGCCTCCAGCGTCTCGCGAGTGAGGCGCGGACCACGTCCATCCTTCTCCTCCTCCTCTTCCTGCGCCGATGCGGGCTCAGGCTCGGGAGGCGGTGCCTCGCGAAGGCGCTGAAGAGACGCCCGCACATACGAGGGGCTGAGAACGCGTCCCGCCGCCTCTCGCTCCTCGTCGTTCAGGAATCCGGTCCCCCAGAGCAGCAGCGGATACGCGAGCCAGAGGGCGGTGCGGCCGGCGAGCCCGCCGATCCCGGAGGTCGGCAGCAGCAGCTCCCCCGCCAGCACCAGGACGGTGGCGAGGCCGACCGCCTGTGCGAGGCGCAGCCATTCGTAGGGCACCGGGAAGAGCCGCTGCGTGAAGACGTACATCAACACCAGCACGACCGCGTAGGAGGCGACGAGCGAGATTCCGGCGCCGACGATCCCGATCGAGGGAAGCAGGACGAGATTGAGGACGATGTTGACCACGGTTCCCGCCGCTGTCGCCGGGAAGTTGAACTCGGTGCGGCCGGTGCGTCCCAGGATGATCACCAGGACGAGGTAGAGCGCGTAGAGCATCACGCCCGTGGAGACCAGCCCGATCGTCTTGTAGGAGTCGAAGAACTCGGGCGCCGCGAGGGTGCGGACGATCCAGCGGGAGAGCAGCCACATCCCGGCCACGACGAAGGTGGTCACCGAGACGAACCAGGTGACGATCACGGCATAGGCCCGCCGCGCCTCCTCGTCGTCCCGGATCGAATAGGCGAGCGGCGGCCAGGCGAGCTGGAAGCCCTTGACGAGCACGTTGACCGCCTGAGCGAACTTCACCGAGAGGCTGTAGAGGCCGGCGTCGCCGAGGCCGACCAGGCGGACGATCAGCAGCCGGTCGATGAAGTTGAGCGAATAGAGGGAGAGCTCGGCGGGCATCGTGGGCAGGCCCCAGCGCAGCATCCGGCGCAGGAGCGCCCGGTCCGGTAGGAGGGCCAGCCGGTGCCGCTGCGCAATCACCAGGCCGGCCAGGAAGACCGCCCCCGTGCCGTACTGGCCCCAGAGCAGGCCGCTCGCGCCCTCGCCTTCCCCCACCACCAGCCAGACCGTCACGGGAATCGTGACCAGGACGTTGGCGACGGTGAATCCGAAGTAAGCCTTCGCCCGCTCGTCGATCCGAAAGAGCGCGGTGAGGAACTCGTACATCGTGAAGACCCAGAGACCGAAGATCGCGATCCGCATCAGGGACGCATCCGAGTGATCGAGCAGAAGCCTCGAGATCGGCTCGGCGAGTGGCATTGCGATCGCCAAGCCGATCGTCGTCGTCCAGAGCAGTGACGCGAACGCCGTCTTCACCACCTGGCCGGGGTCCTCTCCCGCCTGGTAGTAGAAGCGCAGCAACGCCTCGATGATCCCCAGCCGGAGCACGATGCTCGCCGCGATCACGCCGGTGATCAGGACCTCCGCGGCGCCGTAGTCGGCCGGGGTCAGATACCGCGTGTAGAGCGGCAGCAGCGCGACCGCGATCAGCTTCGAGATGACACTCGAGGCCGTGTACGCAGCACCCGTCGTCGCCAGGCGGCGGAGGTATCCGGTCATCGGACTAAGAGGCGACTGTAGGAGCGGCGGCGGATTCCGCTTCCACGGTGGGGCTCGGCCAGCCGCCGGCACCAACCTCGGCGGCGAGCACCCCACCCACCGCGAGCAACGTCCAGGTGAGCGGATCGGTCAGGTAGGCGGCGTAGCCGATCGTGTGGACGAGCAACGCGCAGAACGCGGCGGCGATCCCGATCCGGGCCGGGGTGAGCTCGACCCGATCCCTTTCCACGAGAGGTCGAAACCGACCGCCCCAGCCCGGCGCCGTCCGGCGCATGCCGTCGAGCACGGTCCAGAGCGCGGCCGCCAGCAGAGCCAGGTAGGCGATCACTCCGATCGCTCCCTGCTCGGCCGCGACGGTGACCGGCTCGCTATGCGAGATGGTCGTGTCGCCCGGGGGGACGTGTTCCTCGCGGGCGAACTCCTTTGAGAAGGAGGCTGAGCCGTAGCCGTACAGCGGCCGATGGCGGGCCAGCTTCAGGCCTCCCGAGACAAGGGTGCCGTGTCCCTCCGTGTTGATGGAGTTCGAGTCGTTGGAGGAGCTTCGAACGACGAGTGCGGATCCGGCCACGACCACTGTGACCAGCGTCGCGATTGCGGTCCAGCGGACGCTCCAGCGGAGGGCGACCAGGACGATCAAGCCGGCAAAGAGCGCGATGAAGCTCGTCTGTGAGAAGGCGAAGAGGAGCCCCGCGAACGCGATCGCCACGGCCCCGGCGAGCGCGAACGCCAGGACCCGGTTCGCCGCCCAGAGCAGGGTCGTGGTGGCGAGGAGGATCGTCAGCATCAGATAGCGCCCGTAGATGTTCGGGTCCCAGAAGAGCGAATTGACCCGGAAGTAGAAGTGGAAGTCATTGGACGCCTCGAGCTTGTCGTTCCAGAAGATGTGCTGGTCGGCGAACTGCCCGATCCCGATCAGCGCCAGGATCAACCCCTCGGCGAGCAGCACCGCGAGGGCGAACCTGAGGAGCCGCCGGTCCCAAGTCGCCTCCGCCAGCAGGGAGAAAAGAATCGCGAAGGGGACCAGGAAGAAGCCGACGTTGCGGGAGGCGAATGCGACGTCCGGCGAGTAGATGGTCTGCAGGGCATACAGGCAGATCACCAGGACCAGCGCCAGGACGAGTGGCTTGGGCAGCCTGCGAAGCCTCGTCTGACCCCGCAGCGTCGCTACGACGGTCGCCAGGACGCCGCAACCGATGACGACGTAGAGCGGCACCAGGAGGTTGACGGCCTCCCCTCCCGCAACGTGCAGCCGCACCCGGAACGGCAGCGTCGCGATCACCAGCAGCGGCAGCAGGATCGGCCAGCGGAGCATCGCGGCTGCGCCGACAGCCAACACGACGATTCCCGCCACGATCATGCCGGCGAACTCCAGATGGTGTTCGCGGAGGTTTCGGATGTCGTCCCAGCCCTGGCCGCCGATCAGGGCGAGCGCCAGACCGCCGGCCAAGACCAGGCCGACCGCCCTGAGGCGTGGATCGGAAGCGAGGAACGACAGCGACAGGGCGCCCGCGGCGGCCAGGCAGCCGATGATCTCGAGGGTCTCGCTCACTTTTTCACCCCGGCAGTGCTGATCGTCACGTGCTCCCCCGAAATGGCAGTCCGATCGGCTCGCTCGAGGGACAGCTGCACTCGGTACGGGCCGGGCGGAACCGGCTGGCCGGCCGAGGTCCTCCCATCCCAGTCGAAGCAGTGCGCGGCGTCGCCGCCCTCCAGCTCACGGTCGGCCAGGACCCGGACCGAGTGGTCCGAGAGATCGACCACGGACACCTGGACCTTGTCAGCCCGGGTCAGGAGGAAGCAGACCCTGTAGCGGGGCCCGGGCCGGGTCTTCCAGAAGATCGAGCTGGCAACGGGACCCTCGTCCCGCAGGTGCTGCGTGATCACGATCGCCGCCGCGGTGGCCGCCAGCAGGAACGACACCACCAAGACGGATAGGAAGACTGCCGATCGGCTGCGCTCGCTCACAGGGCGACCGGGCTGGCTGCGTTGGCTCAGATTCCCGAGCCGGTCGTGCTGGCCCCACTCGAGCCGGCCTTGTCGTCTCCCAGGACCACGGCGACCGGATCTCCCTCCGAGGCGACCCTGACCTCGTTGTCCATCGGCTGCTGCTTCGGAATGCCCACGATCTGCGAGATCACACCGGCGCACTCCTTGCCCTGTTGGGGGTCGTACATGACCACGCTGGTGCTGAAGGGCGAGTCCGTATTCCCGACCGGCGTGGTCTTGTAGCCCTTCTGCTTGAGCGGCCCCGCGAATTCCGCCGCCAGGCCCGGCGTAGGCGTCCCGTTCAGCACCGCGACCTGGGTCTGCCCGGGCGGGCAGGGCCCCTTGTTCTTGCCGGCCGTCGGGGCGTCGGACTCGCTGCCACCGCCGACGATGCGGGTCACCCCGAAGGCGGCGCCCGCGAGGACGATGAGCCCGATCAGGACGACCGCGGTGATCCCCTTCCAGTCGGAGAGCCAGGCGGGGCGCTCGCGGCCATTCGAGGGACGGCGCCGGCGCTGCTCGAAGCGCTTCCGCCGTTCGGCGGCCTGGCGAGCCAGCTCGGCTCTCCGAAACGCCTCGGCCTCGTTCGGGGCCGTCGCGGCGGCGGCCGCTGCCGCCTTCTCGGGTTCCTTGGCGGCGACGGCCGTCGCGGTTCGCTCGGCCGGCGTGACCGTCTCACCGTCTTCGGAGCCGGCCTCGACCAGGAAGCTCGCGTTCTCACGCAGGCGGCGAATGTCTCGCGCCTGCGTGAAGTAGAGCAGCGCGAGCAGGGCCAGCCCCAGGAATGAGGCAAGACCCGCGACGGCGCCGACGTCCTTGAGAATGCTGCTCATGACCGGGGGCGCGGGATGTTAGATGCGAGGGTGCTCCGAGGCGAAGCCGAGGAGCAACCCGTCATATGGGGAAGCCGCTTACCTACGCCGTTACGTCGTCGACCGGAAGCGCAGCGGCTCGCCGCTGCGTGACCAGCTCGACGGTCTGAGCAGCGAGGTCGGCCTCGTCGCCGGAGCCGACCAGGGCCTCGAGCCGGCTCAGCGTGCCGTTCACCCACTCGGGGTCCCGCGGCGCCTTGCGAACCGCGCGCACGATCCGGTCCGCGGCCGTCGGCTGGGGACGCTCGTCGGAGTTGAAGAGCTCCTCGTGGAGCTTTTCGCCCGGCCGTGCCCCGACGAACTCGATCGCGATGCCCACCTCGGGCTCGTAGCCCGCCAGCCGGATCATGTTGTGAGCCAGGTCGACGATCTTCACCGGCTCTCCCATCTCGAGCACGAAGACCTCCCCGCTGGTGCCGCCGAGGTCGCCGGAGCGGATCACCAGCTGAACCGCCTCGGGGATGGTCATGAAGTACCGCGTCATCTCCGGGTCGGTCACCGTGACGGGGCCGCCCCGCTCGATCTGGCTGCGGAAAATCGGCACCACGCTGCCCGAGGAGGCGAGAACGTTGCCGAAGCGGACGGTGACGAAGCGCGTCTGGGGGTGTTTCCGGCCCGCTGCCTCGACGATCCACTCCGCCATCGCCTTCGAGGCGCCCATCACCGTGCGCGGGTGGACGGCCTTGTCGGTCGAGACCAGTACGAAGCGATCGCACCCGGACGCCACGGCGGTCTCGGCGGTGACCCGGGTGGCGATCGCGTTGTTGCGGATCGCCTCCAGCGGGTTCGCCTCCATCAGGGGCACGTGCTTGTAGGCGGCGGCGTGGAAGACGACGTCCGGCCGGAAGCGCTGCATCACCTCGAGCATGCGCTCGGGCTCCTTGCAGTCCGCGAGCACCGACTCGACCCGGGTGAAGTGGCGCTCCTCGACCATCTCGCGGTCGATCCGGAAGAGGTTGTCCTCGGCGTGATCGAGGATGACGAGCAGCCTCGGCCGCACCCGAGCTATCTGGCGGACGAGCTCCGAGCCGATCGAGCCGCCGGCGCCGGTCACGAGCACGACCTTGTCCTGCATGTAGGCCCCTACCCGGTCGAGCTCCATCTTCACCGGCTCGCGCCCGAGGACGTCCTCCACCTGGACCTCGCGCAGCTGCCGGGTGAGCTGCACCCCGCCCCGGAGGAGCTCGAAGACGGTCGGCAGCGTCCGCACCGGGACGTCGCGCTCCCGGCAGGCCGTGACGACCCGGCCGCGCAATACCCCGGGGGCGGAGGGGATCGCGATGAGCACCTCGTCGGGGTGGAGGTCATCGAGGATCTGCCCGACCTCCTCGGTGGTGCCGAGGACATTCAGCCCATGCAGGCGCATGCCGCGCTTGCGCGGATCGTCGTCAAGGAAGCCGATCGCCTTTGCTCCGAGGTTGGGGTTGAGCTGCAGTTCGCGGGCGACCATCTGCCCGCCCGACCCCGCGCCGACCACGAGCACCCTCCTCGCGCCGCGAACGTCGCGGCGCGCGAGCCGCTCCACCAGGATCATCCGAGCGAGAAGACGGGCACCGCCGACGAGGAAGACCGTGAGCAGGAAGTCGCTGACCACGACCGACCGCGGGATCTGGTCGTCGAACGGCTTCAGCAGCAGGAAGGTGATCGCCAGGATCGCCGTCGAGATCGCGCAGGCGCGCAGCACCGCGATCATGTCCGGCAGGCGGAAGTAGCGCCACCACTTCTCGTAGAGGCCGGAGATGTAGAAGACGATCAACTGCCCGGCCACCACGAAGCCGATCGAGTTGGCGAGCATATGGTCGTAGCGCTCCGGGATACCACCGGACGCATCGAGGAAGCGCAACCTGAAGGCCAGGTAGTAGGCGGCCGCGACCAGGACTGCGTCGGCGGCGATCTGGATCACTCGGTGACGCCAGACGGGATACTTGAGCCGATCCACGCGGGAGCCGAGTCTAGTGGGCGGTCAGGGGATTTTTGGATCCCTGAGCCCGTGCTCTGGGCACAAGTCCCTACCATGCCGCCCCTGTGACGGGCCTCGCACCCCCCTTCCTCACGGCGGCGGTCACCGACAAGCTGGTCGACTTCGCCACCAACGTGATCGGCGACCTGGGCTACGCCGGCATCTTCGTGCTGATGACGCTGGAGAGCGCCCTGATCCCCATCCCGAGCGAGGCGACGATGCTGTTCGCCGGATTCAAGGTCGACGACGGGACACTCACCCTGTTCGGAATCGTTACCGCCGGAGTCCTCGGCAACCTGGTGGGCTCATGGATCGCCTACGCGATCGGCTACTACGGCCGCCTGGAGCTCCTCGAGCGCCATCGGATCTTCCACACGAATCGGCGCTACCTGGACTGGGCCGACGATTGGTTCAACCGGCATGGGGATGCGACCGTGTTCTTCTCGCGCATGATTCCGGTCATCAGGACCTTCATCTCGCTCCCGGCAGGGATCGCGAGGATGCCCTTCTGGCGCTTCACCTGGCTGACCCTCCTCGGCTGCATTCCGTGGGTCTTCGCGCTCGGCTTCCTGGGCAAGCAGGTCGGGAGCCACTGGGATGACTGGAAGGACCGGCTCCACTACCTCGACTACGCGGTGCTCGCCGCGATCGTGGCTCTGATCGTGTACGCGCTCTGGAAGCGCAGACGCGGCCGGGTCGAGCCCGCAATCGAGTCGTGATCAGACCGTCGAGGGCGATCGTCCTCGGCGCGGTCCAGGGACCGACCGAGCT
>DATDKQ010000196.1:0-3514 GCA_036519915.1 Solirubrobacterales bacterium
GGGGATTCGTGTCCGCAACTCCAAGCGCAGACATTCCGCAGTTCGAAATCAGCTCGGGGCTAGGTCCGGATGACGCCTACGTCGTTCGGGTCGCCGGGGAGGTCGATATGTCCCATGAGGCGGAGCTGCGCGCCGAGCTGCGCGCCGCCGTCGAGGCCGACGCGAACGGAATCGTCGTCGACCTGACCGAATGCGAGTTCATCGATTCGAGCGCGATTCGCGCCCTGCTGCTCTCGCGGGAGGAGAAGAATTCCGATCACAACAGCGAGACCCTCGCCGTGGCCGCCTCGAGCGATCAGATCCTCCGCATCCTCGGCGTGATGGGACTCGACAAGGTCCTCCCGATCGAGCCGACGGTCAAGCAGGCCGCAGCCGCGCTCTCGGGCTGACCTAGACTGCCGCTCAGAGTCGGATGCATGACATCGCCGAGTTCCTGGCGGGGCGCGACCCCTTCAGTGGGCTCGATGAGGCTGAGCTGGAACGGGTCGCGAGGCGGACCGAGGTCGAGTTCTTTCCCGCCGGCTTGAAGATCCTGCCCCAGGGCGAGCAGCCCCAGGGCCGCATCCGGGTGGTTCGCCGGGGCTCGGTCGAGCTGCTCGATCGAGGACGTCCCGTCGACCTGCTCGGCGAGGGCGAGATGTTCGGCCATCCGTCGGTCCTATCGGGCGAGCCCACCCGTTACGAGGTCCGGGCCCGGGAGGACACGCTCACCTACGCGCTCCCCGCCGAGGACGTGGTCCCGCTGCTCGGCCGGCCCTCGAGCCTGCGGTTCCTGGCCCGCTCCCTCCTCGCGCGCGGCGGTCGAGCCGGTGGCAACGGAACGGCCCCGTCCGTTCCCGAGGTGAGCATGCAGCCCGCGGCCGCCCTGGTCGGCAGGCCTCCGGTGATCGTGAGACCCGAGACGACGCTCCGAGATGCGGCCCGGCGGATGAATGCCGAGGAGGTCAGCTCGGTGCTTGTGGAACTCGACGACGGTCAGTACGGCATCGTCACCGACCGCGACCTGCGCTCGGAGGTCGTCGCGGGCCGGCGAACCTCCGATGACCCGGTGACGGCTGCGATGAGCACACCCCTGGTCGGAGTCTCGGCCGAGGAGACGGGAGCGGACGTGATGCTGACGATGCTCGATCACAACATCCGGCATGTCGTCGTCTTCTCGCCCCGCTCGGAGGTTCTCGGCGTGATCGTCGCGATCGACCTGGTGGCCGCCGAGACGCGCTCGCCGTTCGTCCTGCGCCGGGACATCGCGAGGGCTCGCAACAAGCGCCAGTTGCAGGAGGCGGCGGCCGAGATTCGCTCAACGGTGATCGCGCTTCGTCGCGCCGACCTCGCGCCCACCCAGATCAGCGAGGTGATCTCCGCCGTCACGGATGCGCTGATCCGCCGAGTGATTGAGCTCTCGATCGAGACGGAGGGGCCTCCGCCCGCCGAGTTCTGCTGGATGGCGCTCGGGAGCCACGGGCGGCGGGAGCCGGTCCCCTCGTCGGACGCCGACTCGGGGATGGCCTGGCGGGACGCCCCCGATGACGACCCGATCACATCTGGAGCGCGGCGCGCGCTGGCCTCGAGTCAGACCGAGCGCTACATGAGCGCGATCGCGTCGAGCGTGTCCGACTGCATCAGGGTGCTGGGCTGGCGTCTCGACGCGCACGGCGTCACGGCGTCGGGTTTCGCCGCCAGCTCGATCGAGGATTGGCGCCGCAGCATTGCGCGCTGGCTGACAAAGCCGAGCGACAACAAGGTGCTGATCGCGGTGTCGATCCTGCTCGACGGCCGCATTGTCTACGGCGATCGATCGCTCGACGTCAAGCGCATTCTCTTCGAGACCTCTGATCGCCAGATGCTCGAGCAGTGGATGCTGAGACTGGCCCTAGCCGCGAAGCCGCCCACCGGCTTCATGCGCAACATCGTCGTCGACGGCTCGGGGAAGCGGCGCGGGAGCTTCGACATCAAGCATGGCGGACTTCTGCCCATCGTCGACCTGGCCCGCTACGGGGCGCTCAAGGGCGACATCTCGCTGAATGGGACCCTTCCGCGCCTCCGCGCGGCGGCCGAAGAGGGAATCTTCAAGGATGAAACCGCCCGAATTCTCGAGGAGGCCTATGAGTTGTTCAGCGCCCTTCGCCTGGAGCACCAGGTCGCACAGCTCGAGCGGGGTAGCGAGCCCGACGACCGCCTGGACCCAGAGGAACTCGATCCGCTCACCCGCCGCTACCTCCGGGACGCGTTCCGGGAGGTATCGGCCGTGCAGCGCTCGCTGTCCGCCGGTCTGCCCTCGCGGCGATAGGCGTGACCTCGATGGAGTCCAGTGCGCTGAGCACGTATCGGGACGCCGAGTTCCCGCCGCCTGCGACACCCTGGCGGGAGGCGGTTTTCACCGTGATCGACCTGGAGATGACGGGACTGAATCCGGCCTCCGACGAGATCATCTCCTTCGCGACCGTGACCGTCAGCGGCGGCGCCGTCCGGTTCGACGACGCGCGCTACGAGCTGGTGCGGCCGAGACGCATGCCGGACTGGGACACGATCCGGATCCACGGCCTTCGCGAGGTCGACCTCGAGGAAGCCCTGCCGCTAGATGGCGTCATGGACGGGCTCCTCGAGGCGCTCACCGGGCGGCCGATCGTCGCGCACGTCGCCGAGGTCGAACGCGGCTTCCTCGAGGCGGCTCTCTCGACCTTCGGAACCGAGCTCCGGAACCCGATCGTCGACACAGCGAACATGGGGATGGAGCTGCGCCGTCTTCAGCGTGTGGCCCCGGTTCGGAGAGGTGGTGACCCTTCCACGAGAATCGCGGTTTCCTCTCCCGGACTTGGAGGGCTCGCGCGTTCGCTCGGCCTCCCCGTCCATCGACCGCACCACGCCGACGGCGACGCGCTGACGACGGCCCAGGTGTTCATCGCGCTCGCGACCCATCTGGAGAGATTCGAGGATCCGCTGACGCTCGCCGAGCTGGTCAGGATCAGCGAAGTTGATACGGCTCAGCCACAGGCAGCTGGAATCCGCGGGCTGCTCCGGCGACTGCGCCGTTGACCGTCGAGGGGATCTCGCTCTAGGCCCTGATCCGCTCGCCCTCCGGATCGAAGAGCGGCTCGGTGGCGATCTCACCGTCGATCCAGCGGCCGAAGATCTCGACAGCGACGGCGGTCCCCGGCTCGGCGTGCTCTGGCGGGATATATGCGTAGGCGATCGAGCGCTCCAGCGTGTAGCCGTAGCCGCCGGTGGTGACCCGGCCGCGGATCTCGCCGTCGATCCGCACCGGCTCGTTGCCGAGCGCCACCGAGCGCGGGTCCTCCAGCAACAGGCAGCAGAGCTTGGTGCTCGGGCCGCGCTCCTTCGCCTCGACCAGTGCCTCGCGGCCGATGAAGCCGCTCTCCTTGTCGAGCTTCACGGTGAAGCCGACGCCGCCCTCGTACGGAGTCTCGTCCGGAGTGATGTCGGCCCCCCAGACGCGATAGCCCTTCTCGAGCCGCATCGAGTCGATCGCCCGGTAGCCCCCGGCAACCATGCCGTG
>DATDKQ010000197.1:0-5664 GCA_036519915.1 Solirubrobacterales bacterium
GCGCAGTGCCCATGCATCGCCGAGGAGTGGGAGGACCCCGCCGGGGTTCCGATAGACGCCTTCCTGTTCGGCGGTCGGCGGGCGACGGTCGTGCCGCTCGTCACCGAGGCGTTCGACTGGGAGCACGGGGTCTTCCTCGGCGCGACGATGTCGGTCGAGAAGACGGCGGCGGCCGGCGGCACGGTGGGGGAGTTGCGCTTCGACCCGATGGCGATGCTGCCCTTCTGCGGCTACAACATGGCCGACTACTTCGGGCACTGGCTCGAGGTGGCTCAGCGCGAGGGCGCGAAGCTGCCGAAGGTGTTCCTGGTCAACTGGTTCCGCAAGGACGACCAGGGCAACTTCGTCTGGCCCGGCTTCGGCGACAACATGCGCGTGCTGGAGTGGGTCTTCCGTCGCACGGACGGCGAGGGGGATGCCGTCGACACTGCGGTCGGCCGCGTCCCGGCCGAGGGCGAGATCGACATCGAGGGCACAACCGTCAGCGAACAGGACATGCGGCTCCTGCTCGAGGTGGACCCCGAGGCCGTCAGGGCGCAGCTTCCCCAGGTCGAGGAGCACCTGGCGCGCTTCGGCGATCGGTTGCCGGATGCCCTGCAGGCGCAGCTGGAGGCCCTCAAGGAGCGCTTGGGTAAGTAGCAGCCCTTTGCCCTTGGCTGCATGGCCCGTGCGAGCCCGTGCTGCAGCGCGACATAGAATCGAGCTGCTATGGAAGAGCCGGTCAAGTTCCCACTTTCGGAGGAGGAGATCCCGACCAGCTGGGTGAACCTACTGGCCGACCTGCCAGGGGACCCACCGCCCCCGCCGCTCAGCCCGGCGACCGGCGAGCCGGTCGGGCCGGAAGACCTCTCGGCGATCTTCCCGATGGCCATAATCGCGCAGGAGGTCTCGACCGATCCCGACATCGCGATCCCGGAGGAGGTCCGCGACGTCTACCGCCTCTGGCGGCCGACGCCGCTGCTGCGGGCGAGGCGACTCGAGCGCGAGCTCGATACGCCCGCGCACATCTATTACAAGTATGAGGGCGTCTCGCCCGCGGGGTCCCATAAGCCGAACACGGCGGTCGCACAGGCCTTCTACAACAGCGAGGCGGGGATCCGGAAGCTCGCGACCGAGACTGGGGCAGGGCAGTGGGGATCGGCGCTTGCCCTCGCCTGCCAGCTCTTCGGGCTCGAGTGCGAGGTGTTCATGGTCGGGATCTCCTACGACCAGAAGCCCTATCGGAAGGCGATGATCGAGACCTGGGGCGGGACGGTGCACCGCAGTCCCTCCGACCTGACCGAGGCTGGCCGCTCACAGGCCGAACATCAGTCCGGCAGCCTGGGGATCGCGATCTCTGAGGCCGTCGAGGTCGCCGCCGGATCCGAGGACGTGAATTACTCCCTCGGCTCTGTGCTCAACCACGTCTGCCTGCACCAGACGGTGATCGGCCAGGAGTGCATCAAGCAGATGGAGCTTGTGGGGGAGGCCCCGGACGTGGTGATCGGCTGCGTCGGAGGCGGCTCGAACTTCGCCGGCATCGCCTATCCGTTCCTTCGGCGGCGGATTCGCGAGGGCATTGAGACTCGGTTCGTCGCGGCCGAGCCCGCGGCGTGCCCGACACTGACCCGCGGCCGCTACGCCTACGACTTTGGCGACACCGTCGGGATGACCCCGCTGATGCCGATGTACACCCTCGGCCACGACTTCGTCCCACCGCCCGTTCACGCCGGCGGACTGCGCTACCACGGCGACGCGCCGAGCCTCTCTGCGCTGGTCAAGGGGGAGCTGGTCGAGGCCAAGGCGATCGCACAGACGGCGGCGTTCGAGGCCGCCGTGCGCTTCGCCCGCTGCGAGGGGATCATCCCCGGGCCCGAGCCTGCCCACGCGATCCGTGCCGTCTTCGACGAGGCGGAGGCAGCCAAGCATGCCGGCGAGGAGCGGGTGGTGCTCTTCAACCTCTCGGGCCACGGGCACTTCGACATGTCCGCCTACGCCGCCTACTTCGCCAGCGAGCTCGAGGACCTGGAGATGCCTGAGGAAGAGCTCGCCTCGGCGCTGGAGCGCCTCCCCGAGGCGCCAGCGCTCGCTTGATCGGGTCAGGCTGCGGCGTACCGGGCGAGAGCCGCGCGGATCGGCGCCCGCGCCCGCAGGCGGCTCAAACCTTCATCTCATAGGCCTCGGCGAGCTCGGGGTCCTTCTTGGCCAGCATCTCGGCCAGGCTCACCATCACCTTGCACTGCTTCCAGGTGGCGTCGTCCTGCATCTTGCCGTCGATCATGTGCACGCCCGCGCCGTCCGGTATCGCCTCGAGAACCTTCTTGGCGAACTTGACCTCCTCGGGCGGCGGACTGAAGACCTTCTTTGCGATATCGATCTGCACCGGGTGAAGCGACCACGCGCCGACGCAGCCGAGCAAGAAGGCGGCGCGGAACTGGGTCTCGCAGCCGAGGGTGTCCCTGATGTCGCCGTAGGGCCCGTAGAAGGGGAGGATCCCCGCGGAGGTGCAGGCGTCGACCATGCGCGCGATGGAGTAGTGCCAGGGGTCCTGCTGAGCGGTCGCCCGAGGGGCGTCCGGGTTGTCGGGATCGGGATCCTCGATCACCCGGTAGGCGGGGTGGCCGCCGCCGACGCGGGTCGTCTTCATCCGCCGGAACGCAGCCAGGTCGGCCGGGCCGAAGCTCATTCCCTGCATCCGGGGGCTGGCGGTGGCGATCTCCTCCAGGTTGACCACGCCGAGCGAGGTCTCGAGGATCGCGTGGATCAGCAGCGGCCGCTCGAGCTTCGCCTTGGCCTCGAGCTGCGCGAGGAGGCGGTCGACGTAGTGGATATCCCAGGGTCCCTCGACCTTGGGGACCATGATCACCTCGAGCACCTCGCCGATCTCGGTGACGAGCTGGGTGAGGTCATCGAGCACCCAGGGGCTCTCCAGTGCGTTGACGCGGCTCCAGAGCTGCGTATCGCCGAAGTCGACCTCCTTGCCGACCTCGATCAGGCCCTCGCGGGCCGGGATCTTCTTGTCGACCGGGACCGCGTCCTCGAGGTTCCCGAGCAGGATGTCCGCCTGCTTCGCCATGTCGGGGACCTTGGCGCGCATCTTCTCGTTGGATGCGTCGAAGAAGTGGATCATCCGCGACGGCTTGAATGGGATCTCGCGGGGTGGCTCGGGCGCGTCGATTGCAAGCGGCTCGAAGAAATCCCTGGGGTTTCTCATGGCTCAAACGCTATAGGGAACGCAAATGGGCGAGGCCGCGCGATCACTCGCTTACGCGGATAGCCTCCGGACATGGCCAAGATCCGAGAGGCGCTGCCGGAGGAGGTGGAGCGAGTCCTCGGGATGTACGAGTGGCTGTTCGCGCCACCCGGATCGGTCCCACCGCGCTGGGACCCGGACCTTGCCCGGGCCGCCATCGCAGATGCGATCGCCGACCAGTCGGCCACCGTCCTCGTCGCTGAGCACCGCGGCGATCTGCTCGGCCTCTGCACCGCGTATCTCGACCTGAACTCGGTGCGCTTCGGTTCCCGCTGCTGGGTCGAGGACCTCGCCGTCAGCCCCGAGCATCGATCGCAGGGAGTGGGGAAGGCACTGCTCGATGCGGCGAAGGAGTGGGCGCGCGAAAGAGGCGCCAGCCACCTGGAGCTCGACAGCGCGGACACCCGGACGGACGCTCAGCGCTTCTACGAGCGCGAGGATCCGAGCTGGCGCTCGGTCTGCTTCGCTTGGGAGCTCTAGCGCGGGTGTCCCAGGAGAACGTCGAGCTGGCGGCTCACCTGTACGAGCCGGCGACGAGCAAGGCGAGCATGCTGGACGCCCTTCCCGGGACGCTGGAGCTCTGTCATCCGGAGGTCGAGTGGACCACCGGCGAGGACGGCCTGACCTACCGCGGGCGCGAGGGGGTCAGGGAGGCGTTCCAACGATGGCTCGAGAGCTTCGAGGACTACCGCTTCGAGATCCAGCGGATCGCCGACTGCGGTGGCGATCAGGTCCTGGTCGTCGGAACCGGCGTTGGCACCGGAGCGCGGAGCGGCGTCGAGGTCCGATCGAAGAGCCATGAGCTGCTCACCATCCGCACCGGGATGATCGTGCGACGTCGTGAGTTCTACGACGAGCACGAGGCCCTCGAGGCCGCCCGGCAGGCGGAGTGAATCGATCTGTTACGATATATCGCGTCAGATCGTGATTGATCGAAAGGAACAAAGATGCACGCACGACAGAGACGCCGCCACCGTGACTGGCGGCACGAGATGAGCGGCGGAGGCGGTCGCGGCCGTCACCGCGTTCGGCGCGGCGACGTCCGCAGCGCCATCCTCGCCCTCCTCGACGACCGGCCCATGCACGGCTACGAGATGATTCAGGAGCTCGAGGAGCGCACCGGCGGGCGCTGGACCCCAAGCGCCGGCTCGATCTACCCGACGCTTCAGCTGCTCGAGGATGAGGGGCTGGTCACGGCCGAAGAAGTCGATGGCCGCAAGGTCTACTCGCTCACCGAGTCGGGCCAGGAGGCCGTCCCGGAGCGGACCGAGGGCCGTCCGTGGGAGCGCGGAGACGAAGACTCACCTCGTTTCGAGGCCCGCAAGGAGCTGTTTCGTCTGATGGGCGCGGCAAAGCAACTTGCCCGCGCCGACAACGACGAGCAGCTGACCAAGGCGGCCGAGATCCTCAAAGAGACCCGCCGCAAGCTCTACGGCCTGCTCGCCGAGGAGTAGTCACTCGCTGAATCGGTGGTCGGGGTCGATCCCGGCCGCCTCTAGCCCCGCCCGCCGGTCGAGGTAGAACGCCACCTGGCGGATCTGGCCGTCCTGGGCCCACCAGACCGACGCGCTCTCCGTTTCGACCTCGACCCCGTCGTGCCTGGTGGTGGCCACCTGTCGGGCCAGGAAGACGAGCTTGTCCGCGGACACGATCGCTTCCTCGATCTCGAGCCGGAACGACTCATACGGGCTGATCCAGTCGTGGAGTGCCTCCTTGAAGCCCTCGATCCCGCGGAACTCCTGCGAGCCGGCCGATTCGCTGACCATCACCGTGACGAAGTCGGGCTGGACGTTCTGTTGCAGGAGGTCCGCCAGCTGATCGATGCCCGCGGGCCCATCGACGACGGTGCCACCGCCGCGCATCGCGCCCTGGCGGATCATCTCGATCAGCTCCTGGGTGGTCGGCGCGTCACTCGACATGATCTGGTCACCCCGCGCCGAGCCTAGCGCCCCGTCACTATCCTTCGCTCGGGGGAGGGCTTCAACCAACGACTTCAGAGGAGCCATGGCCGTAGCGACCGAGCAGCAGAAGACGCCCCACCAGGAGATGACCGACGAGCAGCAGGCCATCGTCGAGATGGTCCGCAACTTCGTCGACAACGAGATCATCCCCAGCGCCGCGGAGTACGACCACGAGGACAAGTTCCCCGAGCCGATCGTCGAGCAGATGAAGGAGCTCGGCCTGTTCGGGGTGACGATCCCGGAGGAGTACGGCGGGATGGGCCTCGACCTCACCACCTACGCGATGATCGTTGAGGAGCTCTCGCGCGGCTGGATCTCGATCTCGGGCGTCGTCAACACTCACTTCATCGGCTCCTACCTGCTGATCAAGTTCGGCAGCGACGAGCAGAAGCAGCACTTCCTGCCGAAGATGGCGACGGGCGAGGTCCGCGCCGCGTTCTCGCTGTCTGAGCCCGAGGTCGGCTCCGACGT
>DATDKQ010000198.1:0-3200 GCA_036519915.1 Solirubrobacterales bacterium
CAAGTCGATCGAGGAGGTCCAGGAGACCCTCCGCGCACGCGGCCTCTCGCTGCGCCAGGACTAGGGCACTAGAGTCCCGTCCGGAGCGACCGCGATGAGGCACCAGCGCAAGAGAGCCAAGCTGAGCCGGGACGCGGCTCATCGCACCTCGATGCTTCGCACGATGTCGAAGCAGCTGATCGAGCACGAGCGCATCCGCACCACTCAGCCGAAGGCGAAGGCGCTGCGGCCGGAGTTCGAGAAGCTGATCACTCTCGCCAAGCGCGGGGATCTGCACGCCCGGCGCCAGGCGCTCTCGGAGCTACACAACGACAAGTTCGCGGTCCACAAGCTGTTCGAGGAGATCGCGCCGCGCTACGCGCAGCGTCCGGGCGGCTACACCCGGATCGTCAAGCTCGGCCCTCGGCGGTCCGACTCCGCCGAGATGGTCTTCCTCGAGCTCGTCTAAGCGTCGCTGATACCGGTCGCGTCCAGCACGGGCCCGGCGGCGCCCTCGCAGCGGAGCAGAGCCACGCGCTCCAGCCCTTCGAGCCTGTGCGCACGAGCCGCGAGGAGCTCGGGGTCGGCTACGAGCTGGAGGAATGCTGCCGCGCTCGGGTACCAGACAGCGATCACGTCGTCGAAGCGCTCCTCGCCTTCCCCGATCACGGTCCCATCCACCGGGGCATGCCAGAGGATGCGGCCCTCGACCCGGTCCAGGACGCGCTGAGCGACCTCCCCATAGCGTGCATATGCCGCCGGGTCGCGGTAACGATTGAGGTTGAGCATCACCAGCGGCCCGTCGTCGGGACCGCCGGCAATCGCCTGCATCTCGACGATCTGCTCCGGAGTGGGCTCGACGGACATCAGGTCTCTTCGGGGGAAGCCGGGCGGCGATCGAGGAAGGCCGCCCAGATCTCGGTCAGGGTCTGGATCGCGGCCTCGGCCGAGAGTCGCGGCTCGTGGCCGAAGGCATCGCGGAGATAGGCCTCGTTCAACAGGTTGAGCGCCCTGGCGCTCTCCGCGACGTCGGCGGGCGGGTTCTCCCGCAGGCCCGGCAGGTTCCCAAGCGAGTCCGTCGCGAGCTCGTTGAAGCGCCGGCGCAGCTCAGCACCGCGCGCGGCGATCTCTGGGTTAGAGGCTCCGGCCTCGGTTACCGCTCGCAACACCGGCCCATGGCGCCGATACACCCGGACCGCCGGCTCGACGGCCGCTCGAACTGCCTCCAGGTCGCCCTCCTCCCGCCCGGCGTCCAATTCGACCTGGGCCTCGTACAGGCTCTCGATCGCCTTCGTCGCGGCCCGCAGGAGCAGGTCGGCGAGATCGTCGAAGTGGCGATAGAAGATCGTGCGCTCGATCCCGGCGTGCTGGGTGACGTCGCTGACGCTGAGGTCGTAGAAGGAGCGGTCGCGCACGAGCTCGGTGGCGGCGCCGACCAGCCGCTCGCGCACCTCGTCGCGACTGAGGCGGGGACGCGGGGCTTTGGTCGGGGATTTCGCGGGCACGGGAATCGGTTGACAGCGTGTGACACACACCGTAGCATCCGGGCCGGGATGCGAGGAGAGGTGAACCTTGCGCTGCTGGCCGGCCTGGTGACGCTGGTCGTGGGCGCGGGCGCAGGCCAGGCCGAGGCGCGACCCGCCGGCACCGGGAAGGATGGCCGCCCCAACATCCTCGTCGTGATGACCGACGACATGACGCAGGCCGATCTCCCCTTCATGCCGAAGACCAGGAAGCTGCTCGCCAAGCAGGGGACGAGCTTCACGAACTCGATCACCTCGTTCCCGCTCTGCTGTCCCTCGCGGTCCACCTTCCTCACCGGCCAGTACGCCCACAACCACGGTGTGACCGGGAACTTCTACCCCGAGGGCTGGTATGGGTTGGAGGGGCGCAACAACACGTTGGCCACCTGGCTGGATCGAGCCGGCTACCGGACCGGGCTGATCGGTAAGTGGCTGAATGGGTACGGGGCGCTCGACGCCCACGGCGAAATTCCCCCGGGGTTCGACGACTGGCACGCCCTGCTCGACGTCTCGGCCTACGACTACTACAACTTCGAGATGAACAGCAACGGCCGGCTTTTCACCTGGGGGGACCCCGACTTCGCCCGCAAGCTGGTCGATTTCGCGAACATCGAGGTGACTCCGCCCGATACGAAGAACGCCAGCGACGTCCTCGCCAAGCTGCACGAGGTGATGGGTCCGCCTCCCTACACCTACTGGGGAGCCAGCAACCCCGATCAGTACTCACCTGACGTAACGGGCCAATTCACCCAGCGCCTGGTCCAGCGGCAGAAGAAGGCGAGGCGGCCGTTCTTCATCTGGTGGGCACCCGCCGCCCCACACCGCGAGGACGTCGCCACGACTCTGATGGGCCGGCCCGGCCCCGATCCCCGGCCACCCGAGCGCTACGGGCAGCTCAGCCAGAGCTTCCAGATGCCGCGGCCGCCGAGCTTCAACGAGTCGGACGTCAGTGACAAGCCGTCGGTGGTCACCAGCAAGACACCTCCCCTGACGGACGAGGAGATCGCCCAGCTTCAGCTCGACTACGAGGGCCGTGGTGGATCGATGCGCGCGGTCGACGACTGGGTCGGGCGACTGGTGAAGACCCTTCGTCGCACGCATCAGCTTCGCAACACGGTGATCCTCTTCACCTCTGACAACGGCTGGTTGAACGGCGAGCACCGCATCCCGGGCGACAAGTTCCTCCCCTACGAGGAGTCGCTGAGGGTGCCGCTGATCATGCGGGGACCCGGCTTCGCGAGGGGGAAGAAGATCAAGCGGCAGGTCGCCAATATCGATCTGGCTCCCACCCTGGCCGCGCTCGCCGGGGCGAAACCGCGCCGGAGGATGGATGGGATCTCGCTCGTCCCGGCCCTGACGCGGCACAAGCAGATCCCCAAGCGCGCGCTCGAGGTCGAGGCGCCGCGACCGCTGTTCACGGGAGCCATCCCCAACAACGCCTGGGATCGGCCGTACGTCGGGGTGCGGACTCAGCGGTACACCTACGTTTTCTGGACGGAGACCTCCGAGGAGGAGCTCTACGACCGCCGCACGGATCCCTTCCAGCTGCAGAACCTAGCTCAGAACCCCGCCTACGCCGGGACCAAGGCTCACCTGATCGGGCTGATGCAGCGACTGCAGACCTGTCGCGGCCGCTCCTGCGACGTGAAGCCCTAGTGAAGCCGCCGAACTTCGTGGTCCTGATCACGGACCAGCAGC
>DATDKQ010000199.1:0-4638 GCA_036519915.1 Solirubrobacterales bacterium
CTGCAGCAGTCATCGGTTGCTCGGCCGACGCGGGAACGCCAGCGGCTCGCAGCCTGGTCGCGAGCAGGCCGGGGATCAGGTCCGCCGGGGCGTCATCGGCGCGCTCGATCACCTCGGCCCAGTTCGGGACCTCCCGGGCGAACGGGAAGAGCCCCGGCAGGCTGCGGTGGTAGAGCGAATCGTCGATCCGCCTACCCTGCGAGACATCCAGGAAGGTCTGCTGCGAGGAGACCTGTCCGATGCCGGCGCTCAGCAGCCCGAGCGACATCCCGCCCACGTTGGCGAGGTCCGCGACGGTCGTGTCCCGGGGCAGGACCGCAAGCGTCACGCTCGCCTCAGGCTCCGACGCGGCCCCGGCGGACGCCGCGACGCCGCACAACAGCGTCCCAGCGGTGAGCGCGACGGCCACTACTCTTCGTTTCGTGGCCGACCGCACGTTCGTCAAGTTCACCTTCTTCAAGCTCGACCCCGCCTGGCGCAGGCGCGATGCGGGGGAGCGAGCCCGCGACAAGGCCGAGTTCCAGGCGGCCTGCGACGACTTCGCGGAGGACCGCTCGCTGCGAGCGTATTCGACGGTCGGCACCCGTGGCGACGTGGACCTGCTGCTGCTCAGCCAGAGCCCGATCCTGGAGGACATCCACACCTTCCACGTGGTCCTCGGCCAGAGCGGACTCGCCCGCTGGGCCAGCACGCCGTATTCGTATCTGGCGATGACGAAGCCGTCCCCGTACTCGGACTCCGAGTCCCGCCCCGAGATCTGCACCTCCGACCGCAGGTACCTCTTCGTCTACCCCTTCGACAAGAAGCGCGAGTGGTACGGGCTGCCGCTGGAGGAGCGCCGGCGGATCATGGCCAATCACATCGAGGTCGGCCGCCGCTACCCGGAGATCTCGATCAACACGGCATACTCGTTCGGACTCGACGACCAGGAGTTCGTCGTCTCCTTCGAGGGCGACAACCCAGGAGAGTTCCTCGACCTCGTCCAGGAGCTGAGGGGCACCGAGTCGAGCTCCTACACACTGCGCGACACCCCGATCTTCACCTGCGTGGCGATGTCGCTCGGGCGCGCACTCGACGCTCTCGACGGCACCGCCGCCACGGCGGTTGCCCCCACTCCCGCCTAGCCCAGCGACTACCCTTTCGCGTCCGTTTGATTGGGACCGAACCAACACCCCTGCGCGTCGCGATCGTCGGCTCTGGGCCGGCCGGCTTCTACACGGCCGAGCACATCCTCAAGCACGAGGGCACGCACGCGGAGGTCGACATGTTCGACCGCCTCCCCACCCCCTACGGGCTGGTCCGCTTCGGCGTTGCGCCGGACCATCCCAAGATCAAGTCGGTGATCCGCGTCTACGAGAAGACAGCGGCCCGCCCGGAGTTCCGGTTCTTCGGCAACGTCGAGGTCGGGAACGACGTCTCGGTCGATGAGCTGCGGGAGCGCTACCACGCCGTGGTCTTCGCCTATGGCACCGCCACCGACCGGCATCTCGGGATCCCGGGCGAGGACCTCGCCGGCAGCCATCCCGCCACGGAATTCGTCAACTGGTACAACGCCCACCCTGATTTCGCCGACCGGGAGTTCGATCTCTCCTGTGAGCGCGTCGTCGTGATCGGCAACGGGAACGTCGCAGCCGACGTCGCCCGGATGCTCGCTCTCACCCCCGACGAACTCAGCGAGACCGACACCGCAGACCACGCGATCGAGGCCTTCAACGGCGCCTCGGTCAAGGAGGTCCTCGTGCTCGGTCGACGCGGCCCCGCCCAGGCGGCGTTCACCAACCCCGAGGTCCGCGAACTGGGCGAGATGGTCGACGCCGACATCGATGTCGACGCCGGCGAGATGGAGCTCGACGACCTCAGCAGGGAGTGGCTCGACTCCGACGACGCCGATCCGACCAATCGCCGCAACGTCGACATCTTCACCGACTTCGCCCAGCGCGAGCCGGAGGGGAAGAACAAGCGGATCGTGATGCGCTTCCTCCGCTCTCCCGTGGAGATCCAGGGGGACGGCAGGGTCGAGCGGATCGTGGTCGGGAAGAACGAGCTGCAGCGGGACGACTCCGGGCGGCTCCGCGCGGTCGACACCGGCGAGCGCGAGACGATCGACTGCGGCCTGATTCTGCGATCCATCGGCTACAAGGGGATCCCGATCGAGGGCATCCCCTTCGACGAGGGCCGCGGCCTGATCCACAACGACGGCGGGCGCGTTCACGACGGCGAGGGTGGGCAGGTGCCCGGCCTCTACGCGGTCGGCTGGATCAAGCGGGGGCCCTCCGGCGTGATCGGGACCAACAAGAAGGACGCTCAGGAAACCGTCAACAACCTCTTCGCCGACCTCGAGGCCGGAACGATCCCCGAGGCGGAGCTCGCAGCCGACCGGGGCGCGATCGAGGCCCTGCTCAACGAGCGCAAGCCCGACCACGTCACCTTCGAGGGCTGGCAGGCGATCGACGCCGCCGAGGTCGAAGCCGGCAAGCCTCATGGCCGCCCCCGCGTCAAGCTCTGCCGCGTTCAGGAGCTGGTCGAGGCCTCGAAGGCCACCAAGACGGCGGCCTGAGCCGGCCTCTGCCGCCGAGGCTCAGGCGGCCTCTGAGAGCGCATACCCGACGGGCAGCAGCCCCCTGGCGATCGCCTCCGCACGCAGCTCGTGCGGCCGGTCGGTCGTGATGCAGCGCGGCTCGGCGGCGAGGACCTTTTCCAGCAACTCGACGTCGTTGATCGTTCCGGTGCTGACCGTGATTCCCGCCAACCGCAGGGTCCTGACGAGCTGATCGGAGAGCAGGAAGTGCTCGATCTTCACGCCGGTGACGCGGTGGCGCACCGCCCAACCCGCCAGCACGTCCGGCGCGTAGTCGGCCCAGATGACGAGCCGCGTTCGGAAGCCGGCCGCCGCCGCCACCTCGCACGCGTCGGTATGAAAGCTGATCACCTCGAGCCTCCGCCGCTCCGGCGAGTGGCGATAGCGCTCACAGATGGCCGCCGCCGTCCGGCGGGCGAGCTCCGGGTTCGACTGCGTCTTGACCTCGACCTGCACGATCAGCCCTGGTGGAGTCAGCTCGAGCAGCCGGGCGAGAGTCAGGGGAGGCTCACCAACGGGCGCACCGCTCGAATCGAGGATGCTCGCCTGTCGCAGCTCTTCGGCGTAGCGCTCATGTGCCCATCCCGAGAGCGTCGTGCCGAGGGAGAGAAGCGGGTCGTGCAGTAGAACGAGCTCGCCGTCCGCCGTCAGGCAGACGTCAGTCTCGACACCCTCCATCGGTCCGGCGAGCGAGCGGCGCAATGCCGCCTCCGAGTTGTCCGGGCCATAAGCCCTGCCCAACCGATGGGCGATCAGATCGCCAGCCACGGTGATCGTAGGGTGACCGGCCCTGCCCCAAATCGATGTGAAACCCCTGCAAACAGGCGGTGACCATTTGGTGAAGCAGGGATCTGCTCAGCGCCGCAGCCAGCCGATGATCCGCGGGTGACCGTCGATAACCGGAGCGTCGACAGTCTCGAAGCGCGTGAACCCGCTCTTCCTGGCGAGCATCTCGATCCCGGCTGCCGTGAACCCCCAGTAGACGTAGTCGTCGTGCGGGTAGACCTCCCCCGGGCGGTAGCGATGGACGGGGTCGCCGTCGTCGGGCCGCTCGAGGACGCCGAGAGTCTCGATCAGGACGCTGCCGCCTTCGGATAGCCGGCGGCTCAGCACCTCCAGCAATCGGCCGGGAGCCTCGACCCTGTGCAGGATTCCGCAGCAGAAGATGAAGTCGAAGCTCTCATTCAGACGGTCGAGGTCCAGCGCATCCAGCTTCCGGTACGCGACGCTCGAGTGGAGCAGCTCGTGGATCGCGCGGAAGCCCTCACCGCCCTCCAACTCGACGTCCCAGCGAGCCTTGACCCAGTCGACGTACTGCTCGTTGTCGACCGCGACGACGCGTTCCGCGCCCCTGGCCTCCGCGAGGAAGGCGTAGAAACCGTCGAAGGTGCCGATGTCGAGCACGGAGAGCCCGTCGAAGCTCGCGGGGATCGCGGGAACCCTGTAGCGGTGGTCGCGCGCGGTACCCGGCGCGTAGATGCCCTCGGCGCGGCTGAGCGCGAATGTGTGGAACCAGTAGGGAACCTCGTCGAGCACCGCCCGCGCCTCGGCGGGGTCGGCCTCGATCGGCAGCAGGTCGGCGACCTGGCGCTCAGCCGAGGTGAGCTCGGACAGCGCCGTGGCAGTCCAGGCGTTCAACCGGATCCCTCCTTCGTTTGCGGGCCGTGTCCGCTACGTCTCGCTGCGTCCATCGCCAGGTCCTGCCCCAGCGCGGCCCGAATCGATCTTACCCCCGGCTCCGTCCACGTACGATTGGCGGCGATGGCGATCTCACTCGACGAGGTGCGGCTGATGATCGAGGCCTCGCTGCCCGGGGCTCAGGTCGAGGTCTTCGACGAGACCGGCACCCAGGACCACCTACGCACCGCTGTCACGGCGCCGCAGTTCGAGGGCCTCTCCCGGATCGAGCAGCACAAGCTCGTCAAGAGGGCCGTTCAGACCCGCTTCGACGACGGCTCGATTCACGCCCTTTCCATCAAGACGTCGGTGCCCGAGTAGGGCCTGCGTATAGTGTGATGCGAGGGTGCCCCGCAGGCGAAGCCGAGGAGCAACCCGTTTGA
>DATDKQ010000200.1:0-3051 GCA_036519915.1 Solirubrobacterales bacterium
CAGGACGAACCGCCCCTGGCCGAGTACGAGTCTGGGCAGGCGGCGGCCTGCCACCACCCCCGGAACGTCGACTCGCAGATGATCGCCGGCGCGAGTGTGGCTCCGGACAGCCCGTCGTCCGCCAGCGACGTCCTGCCCTCCCAGACCGAGCGGGAACCGGCCGCTACCCGATAGCTTCTTGCGGGTGCTCGCGCTCGATTACGGCACCGCCCGGTGCGGCTGTGCGATCTCGGACCCGAGCGGGACCCTCGTGCGCCCGCTGGCGGCGGTGGAGCCGCCGGACCCTGGGGCGATCGCCGAACTGGTCGCCGCGGAGGGGGCCGAGCGCGTGATCGTCGGTTTGCCCACCACCCTGTCGGGGGAGGAGGGCGAGCAGGCGAGGCTGAGCAGGGAGTTCGCGGGGGAGTTGAGTGAACTGCTGGACGTGCCGGTCGAGACATATGACGAGCGCCTCACGACCCGGATGGCGGAGCGGAGCGCCCGCGAGGGTGCCCGCGCCGATCGCGACTCGCTCGCGGCGGCGCACCTGCTCGAGTCCTACCTCTTGATGCGAGGGCGCGGCGGAAGCGAAGCTGAGCAGCGACCCGATTCAGAGGGCAGAGGGGAGGGCTAGGTGCCCGAGGAGCAGGACTGGTCGGCCGATACGGAGGGCAACCTGACCCCGCCTGGTGAGGGATTGAAGCCGCCCACCGACGAGTTCGGGCGGGACGATCCCGCGTCCCTGGAGCGCGAGCGCCGGCGCCAGGAGCGCGAGGCGCGGCGAGGCAAGTCGCGGCAGGCCCGTCCCGCCGCCGAATCGCCTCCGGCGGCGACCGCCGAGGCCCCTCGCCCGAAGAGGCGCCCTAAGCCCAAGGAGCCCATCGCGACTCCGCCGCCCGCGGACTCCGGCGGGGACGGCGGAGATCCCTCGCCGCCCAGACCCAGGGGCAGGTACCGACGACGCCGGTTCCTCGCGCTCGGCCTGCTGTTGGTGGGCGTGCTGATCGCCTGGTTTCTGATCGCGTTCTTCCAGCCGCCTCCCTTCGATCCCGGTGACGGCTCGGGCGAGGCGATCGTCACGGTCCCCGATGGCGCCAGTGCCAGCCAGGTCGCCGACCTGCTCTCAGAGAACGACGTGGTCTCCAACGGCACGCTCTTCGAGTGGCGCCTGAAGCTGGCGGGCAAGACGGATCAGATCCTGCCCGGACGCTACGTCCTGGCGCACGACATGAGCTACTCCAAGGCGATCGACCGTCTGACCAGCGCCGGCGGCAAGATCAACGTGACGATTCCCGAAGGGGAGGACCGCACCCAGATCGCCGCCACGGTCAAGGACCTCGGCCTGAGCGGCGACTACCTCGCCGCGAGCAAGAGCTTCAAGGGCTTCGATCCGAACCGCTACGGCGCGCAGAATCCGAAGTCGCTCGAGGGCTTCCTGTTCCCGGCCACCTACGAACTCGACCCGGGTGCGAGCGTCGACCAGCTCGTCTCGGAGCAGCTCCAGGCCTTCCGGCAGAACATCGCCGGCGTGAACCTCTCCTACGCGAAGTCGAAGAACCTGACCGTCTACGACGTGCTCACGATCGGTTCGATGATCGACAAGGAGGTGATGGTCCCCTCGGAGCGCCCGCTGGTGGCCGCCGTGATCTACAACCGGCTCCACCGCGGCATGCCGCTCGGTATCGACGCGACGACCCGGTTCGAGTTCCACAACTACACCGGCGAGATCACCCAGTCTCAGCTGCAGTCCCCCTCGCCCTACAACACGCGAACTCACGCCGGCCTGCCGCCGACGCCGATTGGGAACCCGGGCCTCGCGGCGATCCAGGCGGCCGCCCATCCAGCGAAGGTCAACTACCTCTTCTACGTGGTGAACGGCGACGGCAGCGGCCACCACTGCTTCACGGCCAGCGAGCGGGAGTTCAACCAGCTCGTCGCTGCCTCGAACTCGGGCCGGGCGACCCCGAACTGCCGGAGCTGACGGCTCGGGGATGAAGCGCCTCGCGGTGCTCGGGCACCCGGTCTCGCACTCCCGCTCTCCGGCGATGCAGAACGCCGCCCTGGAGGCCCTAGGTCTCGGGGACGAGTGGAGCTACGAGGCGATCGACATCGCGCCCGGGGAGTTCGCCGGGCGCACCAGGGAGCTCCCGGCGCAGGGCTTCGTCGGCGCCAACGTCACCATCCCGCACAAGGAGGCCGCGCTCGCGCTCGCCGACGACGCCTCCGAGGCTGCCCAACAGATCGGCGCCGCCAACACCGTCAGCTTCAGGGACGCTGCCATTCGTGCGGACAACACGGACGCTTCCGGCCTGGTCGCCGCGCTCCCGGGGCCGGTGGAGGGGCGCTCGGCCTTGGTGCTGGGCGCCGGCGGCTCGGCTCGGGCGGCGGTCTGGGCGCTCGCGGGGCAGGGAGCCTCGGTCTCCCTCTGGAACAGGACCCCGGAGCGCGCCGACGCGCTCGTTCGCGATCTCGCCCATGCCGGTGCCCTCACCCCCGCCGAGGGCCGCCTCAGGGCCGTCACGGGCGAGCAGGTGCGCGCCAACGGCTACGAGCTGATCGTCAACTGCACGGCGATCGGGATGCGCGACGAGGACCCGTTCGAGCAGCTGCCGCTCGACCCCCAGCGCTTCAACGATGGAACCGTCGTCGTCGATCTCGTCTATGCCGGCTCCGAGAGCCGGCTCGTGCACGAGGCGCGTGCCCGCGGCGCCACCGTGGTGGAGGGCCTCGAGGTCCTCGTCCGGCAGGGTGGCGAGTCGCTGAGCATCTGGACGGGAATGGATCCACCCCTCGATGTGATGCGTAGGGCTGCGAGAGAACGCACCTGATGCAATTGCTAACTTTTCGTTAGTGCCGAAGCTCAAGTTGATCTCCGACGGGGTCGCCGACGCCGCGCGGGCATCGGGTCCGGAGGGCCTGCCCGATGCGGACGCCTTCGACGCCTACTCCCGGACGGTGTCCGGAGTGGCCGAGCGGGTGACGCCATCGGTGGCGCACCTGGCTGTCTCCAGGCGCACCCGTCGCGGACGAGCCGAGGGCGCCGGCAGCGGGGTCGCGATCTCTTCGGACGGC
>DATDKQ010000201.1:0-2455 GCA_036519915.1 Solirubrobacterales bacterium
CGCGACTACTCGGATCCGGCCAACCACCCGGTCCGCTGGCTGGCGGAGGGCCGTGACGCGTCGGCGACGCTCGACGGCAGCGCGACCCCGACCGGGTTCGGCAAGAACGACGGTGACAACGAGATCACCGGCATCTACGTCTCGGACGGCGATTCCAGTGTCGACGGCATCCTCGGCAACGAGGTGCCCGACCTAAGCGAAGGGCAGTGGCGCTGGTTCTACACCCAGCAACACGGCGATAACCCGACCTACGAGGTCCTGGTTCGCCACAACAAGGAGAAGCAAGGGCACTAGCGCCACTCTCCGCGCAGGTGCCTCACCGAGGACGGGCCCGGGCGAAATCCCGGGCCCGTCCCATTGCCTGTCCAGCTGATCCCGATACGGCACCGCCGGCGCTGGCCGACGCGGGAAGCCGTCCGCCGCTAGGTCGTCTTGACGACGAAGACCGAGCAGTCGGCGTTGTGAGCGACTGACTTCGGCACGCTGCCGAGCACCCTGCGCTGCATGCCCTTGTTGCCGATCACGAGGACGTCGGCACCGCAGTCACCAGCGAGCCGGACCAGGACGTCACCGGGGTCGCCCTCGTCGACCATCGTCGTGCACTCGAGTCCCTGCTCGTTCATCTCGATCTCGGTCCGGGCGAGGATCTCCCGAAGCTGCGCCGCCGGGCTGTAGGCCCACTGCGCCTCGTCCGTGCCGGTCGGCGGAGGCTCGCTCTTGAACGCGCTGAGGAGGACCAGCTTGGCGTCGAAGCGGCGCGCGAACTCCGCCGCCTGCTTGACCGCCTCGCGCGCCGTCTCTGAGCCATCCGTGCCCACTGCGACTGTGGAGATCACGCGGTAGTCCTATCACTCCCCGGATTTACACGAGTGAAGATCGCCAGATCACCCGGCTTCCCTGCCGGCGACGAAGGACGCGCCGATGAGCGGCACGCCGGGGCGGTAGACGAGGTCGATGTAGGACGGTGCGTCGAGGACGACTGCATCGGCCCTGGAGCCGGGTGTCAGACGGCCGACGTCGTCCCGGCCCAGCGCCGTGGCGCCCTCCAGCGTGGCGGCGGCCAGCGCCTCGTCGATGGTCATCCTCAGGTCACGGACGGCGAGGGCGAGGCAGAAGCTCATCGACGTGGTGTTGCTCGATCCGGGATTCGTGTTGGTCGCGATCGCCACCCGCGCTCCGCCATCGATCATCCTGCGGGCGTCGGGATACGGCTGCCGGGTCGAGAAGTCCGTCGCCGGAAGGAAGGTCGCGACCGTGTCGCTCGAGGCGAGCGCCTCGATGTCGGCGTCGTCGAAGTAGGTGCAGTGATCGACCGAGGCCGCTGCCATCTCGACCGCCAGGCCGATCCCGGGCCCCGGGCCGAGCTGGTTGCCGTGCACGCGAAGGCCGAGTCCGGCCGACCGGCCGGCCTCGAGCACCGCCCGCGACTGCTCGGCGTCGAACGCCCCTCGCTCGCAGAAGACGTCGATCCAGCGCGCCAAAGGCGCGCACGCCTCGAGCATCTCGCCGCAGACCAGCGCCACGTATTCGTCGGCCCGACCCTCGTACTCACGCGGCACCGCGTGAGCGCCGAGAAAGGTGACGTCGTCGGTCAGCTCGGCGGCGATCTCGCACAGCCTCCGCTCGCCGGCGACATCCAGCCCGTAGCCGGACTTGATCTCGAGATGGGTGATCCCTCCGCGGAGCGCCTCCGCCCGGCGGCTCGCCGCGAGCGCACGAAGCTGATCGTCGGTGGCGGCTCGGGTCGCGTCGGTGGTGACCCTGATGCCGCTCGCCTCATACGGCCTTCCGGCCATCCGCGCGGCGAACTCCTCGGCCCGATCTCCGGCGAAGACCAGATGCGTGTGGCTGTCGACGAAACCTGGGATCACGCAGCGGCCGGCGGCGTCGAAGCTGTTGTCGGCCGCTGCGCCTCCTCGCTCCACCGCGACCACTTGGTCTCCTTCGAACACCAGACTCGCGTCCCGGACGATTCCCAACGGCCCGTCGCCCACCGAGGGGTCGTTGGTCACCAGCAGGCCGATGTTGTCGATCGCCAGCGTGCTCATACCTGCAGCCCCGAGATGGCCTCACTGAGCTCGGCCGCCACGTCGAGGCCGAGATGAGCGCCGTCGCGCACCACGAACCGTCCTCCGACCATCACGTCGCGCACATCCGCGGCGGCCGCGGCGAAGACCAGTGACTCGAGGGCGTGATCGGCGGAGATGCCCGCGAGGCGCACCCCGTCGAGGCCGACCGTCACGAGATCCGCGAGCGCGTGCGGCGCGATCCTGCCGGCCTCGGGCCAGCCGAGGGCGGCGCAACCCCCCACGGTCGCGGCGCGGAGCAGCTCGGCGGCGGAGTGACCTCCACGCACCCCGCTTTCGAGGCGCTCGTCGAGCTCGACCGCGCGAGCCTCCTCGAAGGCGTCGATCAGCGCGTGGGAGTCGGTGCCGAGAGAAAGCCGCGCTCCGGC
>DATDKQ010000202.1:0-5666 GCA_036519915.1 Solirubrobacterales bacterium
GCCTATGACGCGCCACAAGCAGATCGCCCGAATTGCGGAGCTCTGCGAGGCAAGGATTCCGGACCCGCTCTCGGATGCAATGGAGGCCGCCGATGGGAACGAACAGGCGGAGTTCGGGATCGGAGTCGCCTATGCGGCCCAACAGTGCGCCGAGCTGCTCCGGGAGGGAGCGCCGGGAATCCACTTCTATGCGCTCAACCGCTGGCCCGCGACACGGGCCATCCTCGCGGCGCTGAAGGCCGCCAGGCCGTGGGAGGCGGGCCCCTTTGAGGAGCCCGCGCCGATTCGGGCGACTTGAGCGACGCCTACACTCGTCCGTCGCATGCCTGAGTTCGAATACAACGGCCACCGCATCTCCTACGACGAGTACGGCGGGGGCGAGCGCCCGCTGATCCTGGTCCACGGCCTCCTGATGAACCGCCGAATGTTCGACCGGCTGGGACCGGCGATGGCGGAACGCGGCAACCACGTGATCGCGGTCGATCTCCTGGGCCACGGGGGCTCCGAGCGGCCGACGGAGATGTCGCAGTACTCAATGACCTTCTTCGCCCGTCAGGTAGAGGCGCTGCTCGACCACCTCGACCTCGCGGACGCAGTCATCGGTGGCACCTCGTTGGGCGCAAACGTGACCCTCGAGCTCGCCTACCTGGAGCCCAAGCGGGTGAAGGGGATGATGATCGAGATGCCGGTCCTGGACAACGCGCTGCTCGCGGCGGCTGTGATCTTCACCCCGATCATGATCGGCCTCCGCTTTGGGGAGCCCCTGCTGAAGGTGGTCGCAGCCGGCGCCAGGCGGATTCCGCGCAGCAACCCGCTGCTCGACATCGGACTCGACTGGTTCAGGCAGGACCCGGCTGCCTCGGAGGCGATCCTCGAGGGCCTCTTCCTGGGCTCATCGGCTCCCCATCACCAGTTCCGCGTCCAGATGGAGCAACCGGCCCTGGTGATCGGCCATCACGCCGACCCCCTGCACCCCTTCTCGGATGCGGGCATGCTGGCCGAGGAGCTGCCCAATGCCCGCCTGATCGAGGCGAACTCGATCCTCGAGTGGCGGATCACTCCGAAGCGGCTGGACGGCGAGCTCGCGGACTTCCTGGAGGGGGTCTGGGAGGGCAAGCCGATAGCCGAGCCCGCCCTAAGCAAGGCTTGAACCCCCTTCGCTAGCCTCTCCGCTCCCTGATGGCCAGTCGTAAGGAAGAGAAGGAGCGTCTTCGCGCGCAGCGCCTCGCTGCCGAGCGGGCCGCCGCATCCACGGGCCAGCGGCGGCTGATCGCCGGCTACGTCATGGCCGGCCTCCTCGCCCTGGCGGTGGTCGCGGGGCTCGTCGTGGTGATCGCGAGCGGCGGCGGAGGCAGCGCCGAGGCGAGCACCTGCGACAACGCCCACATCAAGAACTCGGGCGGCACCTTCCGGGGGCTCGACCCAGACTGCCGCGAGGGCACTCCACCGCCGACGATCAAGGTCGCCGACCTCAATATCTCCGCCCAGCAGGCCGAGTGCCAGCTCAGGCTCAACCTCCCCGACGAGGGCAACACCCACGTGCCGAACTCGACCCCGGTCGACTACAAGACCGTGCCCCCGACCTCGGGCAATCACAACCCCGTGCCGATCGACGACGGTGCCTACAGGACGCCGATCACCAGCGACACCAGCAAGCCGACCAACATCCGCAACGAGGTGCACGCAATGGAGCACGGGCGGATCGAGATCCACTACAAGCCGAGTCTGCCCGAGGCCCAGCAGCTGGCGCTGAAGGGCGTTTTCGACGAGGACCCGAACGGAATGCTGCTCTATCCCGATCCGGACATGCCCTACGACGTCGCGGTGACCGCCTGGACCAACGAGGTGGTCTGCCCGCACTACAACGAGGGCGTCCTCGACGTGATCCGGAACTTCCGGGACACCTATCGCGGCAACGGCCCCGAACAGCAGATCCCGATAGACCTGCCATAGGTTTCGCATCCCAGGCGCCCAAGCGTGTGGCGGCCTCGCCGGCTGATCCGCGCCTGCAAAGGTGAACCAATGCACCCGGACCTCGATTCATGGCTGCCGGATCCCCAGGTGCGCACACTGCACCGCCGCTCCGCCACAGCCGACGCCGATCGACTCTGGGATGCGGCTGAGGCTGTCCGATTACGTGACACACCAGCTCTTGGGCGGGCGGTCCGCTGGCGAATCCCCGACACCCCTCCGGACCGTTCCTACCGGGACCTGTTCCGGGAGTACCCGTTCGCGACGCTCGCCGAGGGAACTCGCTGGTCGGTTTCCGGCTTGTGCGGGCGAATCTGGACGCTCCGCCGCGACTACCATCGAATCGAGGGCGCGGAGGACTTCTTGGCCTGGCATAGGCGGGGCACGGTCCGGGTGCTCTTGGCCCATTGGATCGAGCCGGACGGCCCCGCGCAGAACGCCCTGGTGAGCGAGACGCGGATCAAGCCGGTCGATGGTCAGGCGCGCATTCGCATCCGGGCGCTATGGCTGGTTGTCGGCCGCTTCGAGCGCCTGATCGACGGCGAGGCTCTGCGCGCTGCCACTCAGCGGGCCGAGGGGTCTTGAAAGGGTCGATCAGCCGCGGTAGGCGGGGAAGAATCCCTCGCGCGGCTGCCCTGTCCGCGATGCGAGCTCTGCGTACGCGGCCGGGTCGCAGATCACCTCGTGTGTGTACCAGGGAGCCCGCGCGTTGGCGAACCCCTGCTTGAACCTGTCCAGCGAGTCCCCCGGCGTGATGCCGCCGCCGAGGTTGACCGGCACGCCGTGGTCGTTCCCGAGCGAGATCATCGCGGCGAACAGGTTCTTCATCGGCGAGTCCTCCAGGGCCTCGTCAGCCGTGCCGCCGAGGTAGTAGTGCAGGTATCCGTCGCTCTCCACGGCGATCGCGCCGGCGAGCGCACTTCCCTCGCGCTCAGCCAGCACGAGCCAGCTGCGCTCGCTCCGCAGCAGCGCCTCGAAGTAGCTGCCCGGGTAGAGGTAGCGCTCCGCGGCCCCCGTCCGGGCCATGGTCTCGGCATAGGCGTGCTGGAACGCAGCTCGCTGCTCGAGTCCCGCCTGCGGACCGGGGGCTAGCCGGACCTCCCAGCCTCGTCGCTCGTTGCGACGGATCTGCTCGCGGACGCGCTTGCGGACCCCACCTTCGCCGTCGGCGACGTGGACGTAGCTCCGCACGGTCCCTCCGGCGAAGCAGGGGCGCTCGCCGATGCGGTCCCGGACGAAGAGGCTCACGAGGCCGGTCGCGGACCAGTCGATCTCCGCCGCGTCGGGCGGATCCTCCGGAGATCGATCGGCTCCGGGATAGCCATACGGCGAGATGGCGTCGAGCCGCCCGCTGGAGTCGATCGGCCGAACGATCAGCGGAAGTTTGAGCTCGCGCTCCCCCTCGACCGAAAGCGTGTGGGTGGCCTCCTCGGCCTCGAGGAACGGCGGGGAGCGGAAGAACTGCTGGGCGTCGGAGGCGGCGGCGCCCCCGTCCGCGATCAGCCGGGCCTTCACCCGATCACTCGTCGGGCGGCTCGGGTAGATCCTCCCGAAAGCCGCCCCAGAGCTCGACGTCGATCAGCTCACCCCCGTGGCGCACGTGCCGGCGGAGCACCCCCTCCTGCTTCCAGCCGTTGTAGATCACAGCCCTCTTGGCTGCCTCGTTGGTCGCGGGGATGCGGCCGTAGACCTTGTGGGCGCCGAACTCCTCGAAGGCCTTCAGATTGGTGAGCCGCTCGGCCTCGCGGCCCACCCCCTTGCCGCGGATCCGCTCGTCTCCCATGATCGCGCCGAGCTCGGGCGCTGTCTGCCGGTTGAGCCCGTAGAGCGCTGTGTAGCCCACCGGCTCGTCGATGCCCTCGACCTCCACGGCCCACTTGCGGTCCTCCGAGCTCGGGTCCCTGGACTGCTCGATGGCGCGGTCGACCCACCGCCGTGCGTCGTCCTCCGTGAACTCCTCGCGGTGCTCGAGCAGGTTCGCCGTGGCGGCCGGGGAGTTGAACCAGCGGTGCACGGCGTCGGCGTCCTCCGGCCGGAAGTCCCTCAGCGAGATCCCGCGGGCCATCAGCGGTCCCGCGCCCGCTCGCGCTCGGCGGCCTGCCGCAGCGGGGAGTCTTTCGAGGAGCCGGCGTAGGGATCCGCGGCGATGCTGCCCGCGCCTCCGAGCAGGGCCGCGGGCGTCTTGGCGAGGATCTTCAGGTCGAGCCAGAGCGAGCGGTGCTCGACGTACCACACGTCGAGCTCGATCCGCTCCTCCCAGGGGATCCCGGTGCGACCGTGGATCTGGGCCCAACCGGTCACGCCGGGGCGAAGATCGAGGCGCCGGAGCTGACGGGGCGTGTAGAGCTCGACCTGCGCGGGGAGAGTGGCGCGCGGCCCGACGATCCTCATCTCGCCGCGCAGCACGTTGATCAGGTTGGGCAGCTCGTCGAGCGAGTAGCGACGCAGAAACCGCCCGACCCGCGTCACCCGCGGGTCGTCGGCCGTTACCGCTGTTCCCACGCCGACCGGGTCGGCCCCCTGCCGCATCGTGCGGAGCTTGTAGAGCTCGAAGATCCGACCGTCCCTGCCGACGCGGCGCTGGCGGTAGAAGGCGTGCCCCGGCGACTCCAGCCGGATCGCGATGGCGACGGCCAGCAGCAGAGGCGAGACCAGCACCAGGCCGACGACGGCGATCGCGAGGTCGGCCACCCTCGGCAGGCCCTGGCGGGGGCGGACCGGGGGCTCCGGGACGTCCAGTCGCTGCTGCGCGGCGGTGGGAGCCCGGCCGTCCGCCCGGCTCATCGGGTGCCCTCGACCTTTTCCCAGCCGATCGGGACAGCGCCGGCGCGGAGCCGGTCCCAGAGCCCGACTGCGATCGAGGCGGTCACGGTCACGTAGTAGTAGGCGATCCGGAAGGGCAGGAGGGGGACGAATCGCCCGAGAGCCGCGCCGGCCAGCAGGGCGATCTGCAGCGCCATCGTGACGACGTAGACCCAGCCGTGCGAGAGCAGCGGGATGTTGACCGCGAACGCAATCAGGTGCAGCCACGGCGTCAGGTAGCGGAGCAGGCGGTGCGAGTAGACCTCGAGCGCGTAGGCCGGACCGTAGCCGCGTGGATCGAGCATCCCCCACCTCAGCATCACGTCCCAGAGCCCCCACATCATCCGGCGCTTGCGCCGGAACTCTCCCTCCACGGTCGGCGCCATCTTCTCCTCGGCGACCGCTTCCGGCTCGTAGACGGCGCGCCAGCCCCGTTTGGTGAGCTCGAAGGGGAAGCCGATGTCCTGGCCGCGACTGGGGTCGAGCTCGATGTAGGCCTCACGGCGAACCGCGTAGATCCCGCCGTTCCCCGCCGTGATCCCGGCGAGCCGGGTCTCCATCGAGCGAACGGCCATCTCGTAGCGCCAGTAGAGGCCCTCCTGGTTTCCGCCCTGGCCCCCCTCGAAGCGCACCTGGCCGCACGCGTAGCCGACCCGCTCGTCGCCGAAGCGGGCGACCAGCCGGCGCAGCGCATCGGGACGCCAGTAGCTGTTGGCATCGGAGAAGGCCAGGATCTCGGCCGTCGCCTGACGGACCGCCGCGTTGAGGGCCGCGACCTTGCCGCCGCGGGGCAGCTCGAGCACCTGGTCGGCACCCCCCGAGCGCGCCAACTCGACGGTCCGATCGGTCGAGCCGTCCGAGGCGACGATCACCTCGAGCAGCTCTTCCGGGTA
>DATDKQ010000203.1:0-10048 GCA_036519915.1 Solirubrobacterales bacterium
GTGGTCCCCGACGGGCGGGATGCGCAGACCGAAGCCCAGAAGACCGCCGCCAGCAACACGGTTGCGCAGATCGGTGCTCGGTGCCGGATCAGCACACCTACGCCTCTCCCCGATTCGGCTCGGTCGGGGCCTCGTCGCGCGCCCGGCGCCGGTGGCCAATCCGCAAGTAATACGTGGGAACGATGAACAGGTTCACGAACGACGAGGTCAAGAGTCCGCCGATGATCACGACAGCCATGGGGTGCTCGATCTCGTGGCCGGGGAGGTTGCCGGCGATCGCCAACGGCACCACCGCCACTCCGGTCGCTAGGGCGGTCATCATGATGGGTGAGAGCCGTTCCTTGGCTCCCCGAACCACGAGTCCTAAACCGAACGGCTCTCCCTCCTGGCGCTCCAGGTGCTGAAAGTGGGTGATCATCATGATGCCGTTGCGCGTGGAGATTCCCATGACCGTCAGGAAGCCCACGAGCGAGCCGATGGAGATCAGCGAGTCCCCCAGGAAGAAGATGGCCAACACGCCACCGGCCAGAGCGATCGGGAGGTCCAGGAAGGCCAGCCACGCCAACTGCCAATCGTGGAAGGCCGTTCTGAGGAGAAGGAGGACGCCGAGAAGCGCAACCGCGGCCAGGACCAACAACCGGCGCTGTGCTTGCTGGCGTTCCGCATATTCGCCCAGGAGCTCGGCGTGGTACCCAAGCGGGAACTTCACCTGTTCGAGAGTTCTTTGTACGTCACGCACCACGGATCCCAGATCGCGACCCTCCACGTTGGCCTCGACGTCGATCTTGCGAGAGTCGCCCTCACGCTCGATGGCGTTCGGTGTCGGGCGAATGCGGACATCGGCCACGTCTCCCAGGGGAACATGGCCGCCGCTTGGAGTGTCGAGCAACAGCCTGCTGATGTCGCTCACGCTCTGCCGAACTCGGGGAATGCTCCACACCGCAACGTCGAATTCGCGATCGCCGATGAAGACCCCTGAGGCCTCTTCTCCCGTCATCAAGATGGAGGCGGCCCGGCGGACGTCTCCGGGCTTGATTCCGTAGCGGTGGGCGGCGGCGAGGTTCACCGTAACCTCCACCTGAGGAACGTCTTCCTGGAAGCTGATGTGCTGTTCGCTGATCCCCGGAATCTCCGACAGCCGTTTCTGGATCTCCAGCGCCTTGTCGCGGAGCTCATGGAGGTCCTGGCCGAAGATCCGGACGGCGATCGGTTCGGTTGAGCCGGCCAGGACCTCGTCGACCCGTTCGTTGAAGTACGTGAGCAGATCGTGGTAGAGCCCCGGATACTTGGCGATGACGTCCTCGATCGCCCCGACGGTTTGGTCCCGATCGGCGGAAGGATCCACGCTGATCCAGTTTTCGCCAAAGTTCACCCCCACGACCTCCTCGGCCGTGAACGCCTGTCCGATGTGTGACCCGAACGAACGGATTCCCGGGATGGAGCGAAGGTCCCGGCTCACGGCGGTCACGATGCGGCGTTCCTCTGGGAGCGAGGTTCCCGGCTTGGAGATCCAGTGAATGAGAAAGTCGCGTTCCTTGAACTGAGGGAGCAGCGACTCGCCGAGGTGAGGGATGACGAGAGCTCCGGCAGCCACGATGGCGAGGCCTACGCTCGCCGTGCGCAGCGGATGGCGGAGCGTTGGCTCCAACACACGCTGGTATGCCCGGTGAAGCCAGCGGACCAGGGGAGAGACGTGACGCTCAATCGGCGCGTTCCGAAGCATGATGAACCCGAGCGCGGGGGTGACGGTGAGCGCCACCAGCAGCGAGGCGAGCACGGCAATTCCATACGACAGGGCGAGCGGCGCGAAGAGTGACCCGGTCAGACCCTTGACGAAGAGGATCGGGACCAGCGTGGCCACATCGATCAACGTGGCGAAGATGATGGCGCTCCGGACCTCCAAAGAAGCCTCGAGAATGATGCGCGCCGGGGGCAGCTTGATCCCCTCGAGACGATGCTGCCGAAGGCGGCGCACGATGTTTTCCACGTCGATGATCGCGTCGTCCACGACGACACCCACCGCGATCACCATGCCGGCCAAGACCATCGTATTGATCGTGGCGTGGGTCATGTCGAGGATCAGCGCCGCCGTTATGAGCGACAACGGAATAGCGATCAGGCTGATCAATGCGGTCCGCCATTCCCACAGGAAGAAGATCAGGACGAGAAAAACGAGAATCGACCCGATGATCAAGGCGCGCCGGAGATTGCCGATGGCGACGCGGATGAAGTTCGCGGCCTGGAAGATGCGCGGCTCGATCTGGATACCAGGAAGCCCCGGACGAAGCTCGTCGAGCGCCTTCTCCACGCCGCGAGTCACCTCGAGCGTGTTGGCCCACGGGTACTTCTCCACGACGAGCATGAGACCGGGCCCGTTGTTGATGACGGCGTCGCCGATCGGCTGGGGCGTATCCCACACGACCCTGCCCAGGTCCTTGAGGGGGAGCGATCGGCCGTTTTTACCCTCCACCGTGATCTCGGCGAGATCCCGGGGGCCCTTGATTGGGAGGACGGGTTGCGTCTGGAGCCGTTGATTCGGCGTATCGATAAAGCCACCGGTCCCGACGTTGATGCCGCTCGTGAAGAGGAGGATTCCGGCGTCCAGCGCATCGCCTGTCGTCTCGAACACGTTCTCTAGCGATACCCCGTGTTTGCGGAGCAGTCTCGGGTCGACCTGGACGGACATCCTCTTGATCCGTTCCCCCCACATCGCCACATTCGAGACGCCCGGGACGCGGAGGAGCCGTGCTCTGATGGCCCAGTAGGCCACCATCGAGAGGTCGAGCTGGGACATCTTGTCTGACGACAGCCCGATCTCCATGACTCGCCCCGTGGTCGACACCGGTGGATAGATGACTGGAGGCGCTGCCCAGTTTGGCAGCGTTCGGGAGGCCACGATGACGCGCTCCTGGACGAGCTGGCGGGCCTTGAAGATGTTGGTTCCCCGCTTGAAGAACAGCTCGATCGAAGCGAGCTGGGGAACCGATTTCGACCGGATCACATCCAGCCCCGGCAAGCCGGCGATGGACTGCTCGAAAGGGATCGTCACGAGGGATTCCACTTCGGCCGCTGACAGACCGACGCATGGGATCTGAATCTCCACTCGGGGCGGGGCGAACTCCGGGAACACGTCGACCGGCATCCGCTCGAGCTGCCCGACGCCGAAGAACATCAGCGCCGCGGCGAGCGCGACGACGAGGTATCGGGCCTTGAGGCTGGACCGGACGACTGATCGAAGCATTTGGTTTCCCTAGTTCAACGTCACTCCTCGCCAACCCCGTACTCGGTGCCAAAAAGCTCAGCCGCTCCGACCGTCACCACGGCCGTTCCCGGTGGCGGACCGGACGACGCCAAGACCTTGCCGCCACGGATGTCTTTGACCGTCACGGGCGCCCGGACGAAAACCCCGGGTTGCGGACTTGTGTAGACCCACGCCTTGCCGTTGGGGTCGTAGAAAAGGGCCGCGAAGGGAAGGACCTTCAGGTCGTTCCCAAAGGCCTGAACGGTCCCGGTTCGAATGCCGACCTTCTTCTCGGCCTCGGGCGAGAGCGTGATGCGGGCCACGTCCGACCCACCGATCGGTTCCACCGCGGCAGCTTTGGACTCCTCCGATTCTTCCGTTCCGGGTTGCGTGCATCCCGCGACGGCGAGGGCGAGAGCCACCATCAGGCCCCCGGTAATCATCACCTTCCGCCCACGCGTCATCTGCATTCCTCCATCCATCTAACGTCCACCTTCCGGCTGAGGTCCTGGCGCCCTGGTCTCAAGCTCGGAGACCTCGAAGATGTCGGGGCTTGGACTCGACCCGAACCGGGCACAAAGCAGCGGCAGAACGAAAAGGTTGACGAGTGTCGACGCGACCAGACCCCCAAGGATCACAATGGCCATCGGGTGAAGGAACTCCTTGCCGGCCCCGCCCCCCAGGATCACGAACGGCAGAAAGAGCAGCACGGTGAGCACCGCGGCCATAGTCACCGGGACGAACCGGTCGCGAGATCCTCGCTCGATGAGCGGCTCGCCGAAGGGGATCGGTTCGTCCCGCTCCAGGTCGTGGTAATGCCTGATCAGGCCGACCGCGCCCCTGACGGCGATAGCGAGGACGACGACCAATCCCGCCACAGACCCAATCGAGAGCACCCGGCTTCCGATCACCGCGGCCAGCACCCCACCGGCAAGGGTCACGGGAAACGTGGCGACCGAAAGAGCGGCCAAGCGCCAACTTCGGAAGACCACTTGAAGGAGGAGGAAGACCGCAATGGCGGCGGCAACGGCCACCGCAATGAACCGCCGGTAGTCCGCTTGCCGCTGCGGATAGTCCCCGACCATCCGGGCGCGATGCTCGAGCGGGAAACGGATCTGCCGGAGCCGGCGCTGAACGTCGTCGAGAACGGCGCCGACCTTCCGCCCCTGGACGTCCGCCGTCACGTCGAGGCTCCCGAAGATGTCTTCGCGATGCAATACCGTCGGCGTCGGGGCGATCCGGACGTCGGCAACCTTGTCCAAGCGCACCTGACCGCCACGCGGAGCGTCGATGAGCAGGCTCCTGATGCTGGTCAGGTTCTGCCGGACACCAGGACTTCCCAAGACGACCACGTCGAAGACTTTTTGCTGATCATAGAGAGAGCCGACCGTAATGCCTGAAACCAACGCTGCCTCGTCACGCCGAACGTCTCCGGGCGTTATCCCGTAGTCCTTCGCGGCGGCCAAGTTGAGCTCGATCTGGACCGTCGGCACTTGCGCTTGTGACTGGACGCGCGGGTGAACGACGCCCTCGATCCCGGAGATCGCCTGCCTGATCTCCTGCGCCTTCTGGTTGCGAACGGCGAGATCGGGGCCAAACACTCGAACCGTGATGGGGTGCGTCCTATCGGAGAGCACCGTCGCGATCCGTTCGTTCGGATACGTGAGGAGTTGAGCGCGGATCCCGGGATACACGCCAATCAACCGTCTGATCGAAGCGAGCGTCGTGTCGTGGTCGGCGGCTGGGCCGATCCCCACCCAAAGCTCGCTCGAATCCACGCCTACGACCTGGTCGGAAGTGACCGCCCGTCCGACGTGCGCGGCGACATTCTGCACGCCGGCCACCGATCGGAGGTCGTCGGCCATTCGGCGGGTGATGCGATCCATCTCGGGCAATGACGTCCCCGGGGCGGCCTGCAAGTGGACGACGAGATCGGCGTCCCTGTTCTCCGGGACGGGAGACCACCTGAGGAAGGGCAGGGAGACGGCGCCTGCCACGAGAACGGCAGCAATGGCGGCAAACGTGGTGCGGGGCGCGCCGAGGGTGCGGCGCAGTCCCCGTTCGTACCTCCGGTCGAGCCAGCGGGCAATCGGCGATGAACGGCGCTCAAGTGGTTGACCGGACAAGAGCAGGACGCTGAGCGCCGGCGTCACAAGCATGGCCACCACCATGGACGCGGTGATGGCGAGCAGGAACGACGCCATCATCGGGGGGAAGAACGCGCCGGATTCTCCTCTCAAGAAGAAGAAGGGAACCACCACCACCGCGATGACCAACGTTGCGTACAGGGCCGAGCTCCGCATCTCGGGCACGACCCTGGCGATCGTCCTCATCGCCGTCTCGCCACCATCTCCACCGGCCCGAGGCTGGCGGGCGCCGGAGACGACACCTTGCACGTCGCCAACGGCGTCGTCGATGACCACCCCGAGCGCCATGACGAGCCCCACCAGCACCATTGCGTTGATGGTCTGGCCGCGCAGGTAGAGCACAGCCGCGGCGGCGAGGACCGACAACACGACACCGGCGACGGTGATCAGCGCGGTCCGCCAGCTCAACGCCAACGCGAAAAGACCCACGATGAGGAGCGCGAAGCCGACCGCCAATCCCCACCCCACGTTCCTCATCCCCGTCTCGATGTATGTGGCGGGGCGATAGACGTGGGGGTTGATGTCGATCCCGTGGAGACCCGGTTTGAGCTCGTTCAACGCCTCTTCGATTTCATGCGTGACATCAACAGTGTTGGCCTCGGGACTCTTCTCGATCACGAGGAGAAGCCCTGGTCCGCCAGTGAGCACGTTGTCCCCGATGAGAGGCTGGTGCCCTTCAACGACTCGCGCCACCCGGCTGAGCGAGAGCGGCTTGCCGTTCTTGCCCGCGATCGGGATACGCGCGAGCTCAGCCGCGGTCCTGATGGGCTGAAGATGTTGGATGCCCAGTCGCTGGTTGCTCTGGTCGATGAACCCACCGCTCCCGGGCGTGTTCGCCGCCAGGAACGTGAGCGGCGATGCCCACAGGGCGTTTCCGGTCGTCTCGAGGATCTCGTGCATGGAGATCCCGTATCGGCCAAGGCGTTTCGGATCGACCTGCACTTGGAGTTGGCGAGCGCGTTCCCCCCACATCGACACGGCCGCGACGCCCGGCACGCCGAGCAGCCTCGGCCTGATGACCCATCTCGCCAAGATCGACATGTCGATCTGAGAGACGGTCTTTGATGAGAGCCCTACGAGCATGACCCTGCTCGTCGAGGACTTGGGCAGAAGCATCGCAGACGGTGCGGAGACGTTCGGCAGCCCCGCAAAGAACGACGACCCCTGGGAAAGTCGCTCCTGTACGAGCTGCCGAGCGTGGAGGAGGTCGGTGCCCGGCTCGAACACCATCTGGATCGATGAGAGTCCCGGCAGCGAGTCGGAGTGGAAGGCCGCGACCCACGGGACGCCGTCGAGGTAATCTTGCTCCAAGGGAACGGTGATGAGCTGCTCGACCTCTGAGGCCGAGAGACCAAGCGACTCCGTCTGAATCTCCACCATCGGCGGCCCGAACTCGGGCATGGCATCCACCTTCGAGTGCCGAAGTTGGACGATGCCGAAGGCGAGCAGCCCGACGGCAATTGCCATGAACAGACCGGGAAGCCTGAGACTCGATCCAACGATCCGACGAATCATCGCTCACGACCTCCCCCGGCCCGCGGAGTTGACGTTGACGACCTGGTCGGAGGTGATCACCCGCCCGACGTGGGCGCCGACGTCGCGGACGCCGGGGATGGCGCGCAGCTCCCTGGTGGCCAGCGCGGTGATGCGGTCCATCTCCGGCTGGGACATGCCGGGCGCGGCCTCCCACTGGACCAGCAGCTCGCGGTCGCGCAGCGGCGGCAGCATCTGCCACCCGCCGACCGCGGGCAGCACCGCCAGGCCGGCCAGGGCGAGCACGACGGCCGCGACCAGGGCCAGAGTTGGCCGCGGCAGGAGCCGGGTGAGCGCGGCGCTGTGGCCACGCTCCAGCCAGCCGGCCAGCGGGGACCGGCGCGCCGGCGCCCTGGAGGTGGACAGCAGCAGCGCCAGGCCGGGCGTGACCAGCAGGGCGACCACCATCGAGACGAGCACCGCCACCAGGTAGGTGACCGCCAGCGGTCGCGCGAACGAGCCGGTCACGCCCTGCAGGAAGAACAGCGGCGCTGCGGCGACGGGAACGAGCAGGAATCGGAGCTTCAGGCTCGACCCAAGAATCCAACGCAGCATTGCTGGAGACCTCCCTGGGCGGTGGCCGACGCAGCACCGCGCCCCCGGCCGCACGGAACCTTGACCCCACGCGTGATGCTGGGCCACGCCCGCGCGGCTCGCTCCCCCTTCGCGGTCCCCGCGCTCCCCGTGAGAAGGCATCGGGCGTGAGCACCACCAGGCTAGGCAGGGGTGAGGTTGGTTGTCTTCCTCCCGAGGAAGCGACTTGTGCACCTCTTCGAAGCGGAGGCTGACCTGCCCTACGGAGGATTGCCGCCTCCTTCCTACGGAGGATTGCCGCCTCCCACTCGAGAAGGAGGCCGGTCCGCCGGGGGGAGGCTCCGCCTCATGCTGGTCTCATAAGGCTCTAGCGCGGCGTCCTGAGCCGAGCTGCAAGCAGCTCTCGCGGTGGGAGCCTCGTTCTCCCCCCACGCCCAGGGTGGAGGGATCTGGCCGGACGGTGCTGGCATGCCCGATCACCAGCCGCAAGCCCTCCACCAACCAACCCGGCTCCCGAGCCGGCCTCGGCCGGCGAGCTTGGTCCATGGCCGACTTCGTTGGCTTCACCGCTTGCCCCTGGTGGCCTGTTGGCATGCCACGGTGTCCACCGTCCCCTGGGTCCAAGGGCAGGGGCAGACCGCCCGGCCAGGCAACAGGAAGGGGCAAGAGCCATGACCGAGGCAGCCGTCAGCTTCGCCGGCAACCTCACCGACCAGCCCGAGGTCCGCTACACCGACAGCGGCATCGCCCGGACCATGTTCCGGGTGGCCGTCTCTGGTCGGCGGGAGCAGGAGCCGTCGTTCTTCACCGTGGTCGTCTGGCGGGACCAGGCCGAGCATGCCGCGCAGTCGCTGAGCAAGGGAAGCCGGGTCGTGGTGGTGGGCCGGCTCCAGCAGCGGGCCTGGACCGCTGAGGACGGCAGTGCCTGCTCCGCCGTGGAGGTCGTGGCCGAGGAGGTGGGGCCAAGCCTGCGATGGGCAACGGCGACGACGACCAGGACCACGCGGAGCCAGGAGCAGTAGCCAACTCGACCGATGCGATGGTGCGGGACGTGGGCGAAGCATGCTGGCGTTCCGCTTCGTCGTGTCCATGCTGTTGAGAAGCAGGGAGCCCTTTCTCTACACGCTCAAGGCCGCGGTCCTGCGGGCGGCCGCCTGCGGCGGCCGTCCTCGGCCGGCAGCGCCGCGAGCAGAGGCGCTGGGGAGCGGCGCTGGTTCTGAGTGTCTGGGCGCATGCCGGTGAGTTCATCCCGATTGGGGGATGCCGGTCGGGTTCGGATGCGATGAGGTATCGCGTGATGGCTTGGCGAGGTGTGGGTCGACCACGGGAGCAAGGACACCAGGCGCGAACACGGCCGGTGACGAGCCAGAGCGCCCACGTCGCAAGAGCAGGAGTCCGGGATGGCGGGTAAGAGCAGGCAGAACGCGCTCGATCACGTGGTCGTGGTGCTGTTCGAGAACCGGTCGCTGGATAACGTGCTCGGCCGCCTGTACGGGCCGGGTGACGGCAAGACCTTTGAGGGCGTGATCGGCAAGGACCTCACCAACCCGATCCCGGAATGGGCCGAGCACGGCGCTGACCGCAAGGTGGTCCCGTACACCGTCGCCACCGACATGGACTCGCCGAACCCGGACTCCGGCGAGGAGTACTTCCACACCAACACCCAGCTGTTCAACGTCATCGACGACCACAACCGGTTCAAGATCGGCGAGAGCGCGGCGGCGCCGTGGAACGCGCCGCCGCCTGGGGCGACACCGACGATGGACGGGTTCGTCACCGACTACATCTCCACCTTCAGCGGCGAAGTCGGCCGCCAACCCACCTATGACGAGTACGCCCACATCATGACCGGGTGCACCCCCGAGCAACTGCCGGTGCTCAACGGCATCGCCCGCGACTTCGGGGTGTTCGACCACTGGTTCTGTGAGGTGCCGTCGCAGACCTTCATGAACCGCTCGTTCTGGACGGCGGCCACCTCGTCGGGGTTCGTGGTGAACAGCCCGATGGGCAAGTGGTTTGCCAACAACGACGCCGAGACGATCTTTGACCGGCTGGAAGCGCACGGGCGGACCTGGAAGGTCTACATCATGGAGCCGATGCCGGTGTCGTTCACCGGGGTGATCCACTACCCCCGGCTGAAGGACCGGCTGGCCACCCACTTCGTGCCGTTCGCCGAGTTCGAGAAGGACGCCGCGGCGGGGACCTTGCCGGACTTCTCGCTCATCGAGCCGAACATGGCGGGCGGGCACGGCGACTACCACCCCGCGTTCGGGCGTTCGTTCTCGGACACCGTGGACCTGGCGATGGATGCGTTCATGGTCGAGGCTTGCATCGACCTTGCCGTGCCCGGCCGGCCGATTCGGTCCCTGGTCGCGGAAGATCGGCCGGGATGGGCCCCGGGTCTACCGGGCGAGGACACCGATGACACCCGGCCGCGTCACTGCCGCGCCGGACGACCAGATCGGCCTCGCAGAACAGATTGCTGCCGATTTGCTGCCCGAGGCGGGCAATTCGGTGGCGGTTGAGGGCGGAGAGGGCCTTTGACCTGGGGTGGAGCTGAGGGGATTTGAACCCCTGACCCCTTGCATGCCAT
>DATDKQ010000204.1:0-2190 GCA_036519915.1 Solirubrobacterales bacterium
ACCAGTCCGGTGGCGGCCAGCGAGGACGACTGCGCCGACGGCAGCAACCAGCAAGAGCAATGACGCGGCCTCGAAGCCGATCAGGAAGCGCTCCAGCAGGAGCTTGCCGATCGCCGAGGGCGAGCCGAAGCCGAGGTCGACCGTCGGGCCGCCGGTGTCGATCGCCTGGAGGCTCGAACCGGTGATCGCGATCGCCAGCTCGACGAAGAGCGCGAGGCCGAGCAGGGGCGCGATGAAGCGCTGGCCAGGGATCGGCTCCCAGAGCGGCTCGTCGACGTTGCCGACATAGGCGGCGACGAACACGTAGAGCACCATCACCGCGCCGGCGTAGACCACGATCTGGGCTGCGGCAATGAACTCGCCCTGGAGCAGCAGGAAGAGACCGGAGAGCGAGATCAGGTGGACGATCAGGGCGAGGACGCTGTAGAAGGCGTTGCGAAGCGCGATGACGGCGATGGCGCCGCCGAGCGCGCCGATCGCTCCGGCGAAGAACGCGACCTCCTTCACTCGGCCCCTCGCGCGCTCGACTCCATCACCCCGGCCGTATTCAGGGCGTCCTCCCGATTGGTGAACTCGGTCACGCCGAGGGGGACCAGCTCGTCGGACACCTGCCAGACCTGCCAGATCTGCATCTCGGTTCCGGCCCCCGAGCTGCGTCCACTCCCGATGACGCGGAAACCGACGATCACGGTCCCCTCGCTCCCCTCGATGAATTCGTGTGAGGCGGTTTGCGCGTCGGGGAAGGTCCGCTGAAAGTCCTCGAAGAAGGCGACCACTTCGTCTCTGCTCTGAAGCACTCGAGCCTCCGGCCAGGTCGGGGAGAGTCGGTACTCGAGCTCATCCGGAAGCACCGCGTATGCCCGTTTGACGTCGCCTGCGTTCCAGGCACGATTCCCCTCCTCGAACGCCTCCCTGAATGCCTTCAAGAGTTCCGATTCCTCCTTCACTCGCCTTCCCTTCGCAGCGGGGTCCGGTCAATCGGCTCCGCGAGCAGCATCTCCTTGGTGAAGATCAGGTCCGAGCGGTTGTAGTCGGACATCTCGTAGTCGTGGCCCATCGTGATCGCGTCGAACGGGCAGGCCACCTCGCAGTAGCCGCAGAAGATGCAGCGGGAGAGGTTGATCTCGTAGACCTCGGCGTAGCGCTCGCCCGCGGAGACGCGGTGGTCCGGGTCGTTCTCGGCCGCGACCACCCTGATGCAGTCCGCCGGGCAGGCGGCGGCGCAGAGCGAGCAGCCGACGCACTTCTCGAGGCCGGAGTCCTCGAAGCGATGCAGCTTGTGGCGGCCGCGGAAGCGCGGGTAGACCGGCGTCTTCTCCTCCGGGTACTGGATCGTCACCGGCCCCTCGAGCACCCGGCCGAAGGTGGTGCGCAGGCCCCGAAGCGTCTCGCCGAAGGCGCGGTAGGCGCCGCCCACGCCGCCCGGTCTGGGGCCGCGCTGTACGGAGATCACGTCGTTCTCCCCCTCCAGATAGGGGAACTCGGTCCAGTCGGTCTTCTCCGTGTTGAGCTTCGCTTCCATCAGCTCACCGTCACGATCACCGCGGTGGCCAGGATGTTCAGCGTCGCCAGCGGCAGCATCACCTTCCAGCCCAGCGACATGAGCTGGTCGTAGCGCAGGCGGGGCAGGGTCGCCCGGATCCAGATGAAGAACGCGACCAGGCTGAGGGTCTTCACCACCATCCAGACCGGGTCGAGCCATCCCGGTCCGGGTCCCATCCAGCCGCCGAGGAAGAAGGTGACCGCGATCCCCGAGACGACGAACATCTCGAGGTACTCGGCGAGCAGGTAGGAGCCGAAGCGCATGCCGCCGTACTCGGTCATGTAGCCCTGCACCAGCTCGGCGTCGGCCTCGGGGAGGTCGAAGGGCGCCCGGTTGGTCTCGGCGAAGCCCGCGATCATGAAGATCAGGAAGCCGACGATCTGGGGAACGATGTTCCAGATCGACCCCTGCGCATCGACGACGCTGGTGAGCGACAGCGAGCCGGTCATCATCACGACACCGAGCAGCGCCAGGCCCATCGAGACCTCGTAGGAGATCAGCTGTGCCGCGGAGCGCATCGCGCCGAGGAAGCTGTACTTGGACCCCGAGGACCAGCCGGCCAACAGCAGCCCGTAGAACGAGATCGAGCTGAAGGCGAAGAAGTAGAGGACCCCGATCGAGACGTCGATCCCGTAGAGCCCGAGGCC
>DATDKQ010000205.1:0-4466 GCA_036519915.1 Solirubrobacterales bacterium
TGGACGCCGCGGTCCTGGAGCTCCTTGGCGGTTCTGCGGCAGTCGTCGGTCCGGAAGATGCCCGGCCCCATCGCTCCTTGTGCACGAGCTCCAACAGCTGCTTCGCGATCTCGGAGTCGATCGCGGGAGGGGTCGCGGCACTCAGGATGACGTTGACGTCGGGCTGCTCCGGAGGCCCGACGGCGAGCCAGCGGTAGCCCCCGAACTCGTCGAGCGTTGCGTCCTGACGGACCTCGAAGCCGAGCTTCTCGGTGTAGAAGGCCTTTGCCTCGTCCTGGTCATCAACCCAGACGTTTACGTGTGAAAGCGCGTCGATCATTTCGTCCCTTTCCTGGATATTGCGAACGGGCCGACCTTAATCAGCAGAGGGCCCTGCGTCTTCTCGAAACGTGCCAACCGGAGTGCGCCGCGCCCAGGCCATCGCAAAGCAGAGTGGGATTCGATCGGCGTCGGAGGGGCCGGCGTACGCCTTGCGAAAGGTCGTCGGCGAGATGCCGACGTGGCGGCTGAACGTGGTCGTGAACGAGCCCACGCTCGTGAAGCCCACCTCCAGGCAGATTTCCGCGACGGACATCTCGGTGGTGCGCAGAAGGTGCCGGGCGCGTTCGAGCCGGCGAGTGAGCAGGTACTGATAGGGCGTTTCCCCGAACACCCTCCTGAAGCTGCGGCTGAAATGGCGTGGCGAGACGTGAGCCTCCCGCGCCAGCGCACGAAGATCGAGCGGCTCGCCGTAGCGGCTATCCGCGAGGTCGCGAGCCCGCAGCAGATGTCGCTCCAGCAAGGCCTCGGCCATGGATGAATAATGCCTGAGGGGATATGGAGCAAGGCACCCCGATTCCGCAGCTGACCGGCGATCTCTTCCTCACCGACGGGGGTATCGAGACCACGTTGATCTTCCACCGGGGACTCGAGCTACCCGAGTTCGCCGCCTTCGACCTGCTCAAGGACGACGCGGGCACTGACGAGCTCCGGCGCTACTTCGTGCCGTATCTCGAGCTGGCGAAGCGGCATGGCACCGGGTTCGTGCTCGAGAGCCCAACCTGGCGCGCCAGCCCTCGATGGGCGGCCGAGATCGGATACGACGATCAAGAGCTCGACGCCCTGAACCGGAAGGCGATCGAGTTGATGGCCGAGCTCCGGAACGGATACGCCGATGACGTCTCCCCGATCGTGATCAGCGGCTGCATCGGGCCTCAGGACGACGGCTACGACCCCAAGCAGAAGCTGTCGGTCGATGAGGCGAGCGAGTATCACTCGACCCAAATCGACACCTTCGCCGACGGCCAGGCCGACATGGTCGCGGCGCTCACCCTGACCTACGTCGACGAGGCGATCGGGATCGCGCGAGCCGCGCAGGCCGAGGGGCTCCCGGTGGCGATCTCGTTCACCGTGGAGACGGACGGGAAGCTGCCCAGCGGCGAACCGCTGTCCCAGGCGATCGAGGAGACGGACGCCGCGACCGGCGGCGGGCCCGCCTACTACATGATCAACTGCGCTCACCCGACACACTTCGAGTCCGTCCTCGGAGGGTCCTGGACGACTCGGATTCACGGCCTCCGAGCGAATGCCTCCACCAAGAGCCACGCTGAGCTCGACGAGGCGCCGGAGCTGGACGATGGCGATCCCGAGGACCTCGGCGTCCGCTACGCCGGTCTCCGAGGTCAGTTGCCGAGCCTCAATGTGCTCGGCGGCTGCTGCGGAACCGACGACCGGCACGTCGCACGGATCTGCAGCGCCTGGAAGACCGCAGCGGCCTGACCGTCCGCCTCAGTCGACCAGCCGCCGGTTGACCGCCCAGCGGCTGAGCTCGTGCCGGTTCGAGAGCTGGAGTTTGCGCAGCACCGAGCTGACGTGGGCCTCCACGGTCTTCACGGAGATGCTGAGGCGCAGGGCGATCTCCTTGTAGAGGTAGCCGCGGGCGATGTAGCGGAGCACCTCGCGCTCGCGGGCGGTGAGCTGGTCGAGCTCAGGGTCGACCTCCTCAGCGGGCAGGTCGCCGGCGAAGGCGTCGAGCACGAAGCCGGCCAGCCGGGGTGAGAAGACGGCGTCACCGTCGCGGACTCGGCGAACGGCCTCGGCAAGCTCGTCGCCCGTGATCGTCTTGGTGACGTAGCCGCGGGCTCCGGCGCGGACGACGGCGATCACGTCCTTGGGATCGTCGGACACGGAGAGGGCGAGGAAGCGCTGCTGTGGCCTGGTCTTCGAGACCTGCTCGATCACCTGGACGCCGCCGCCGCCCGGCATGTGGACGTCGAGGAGCACCACATCGGGCTCGAGCTCCGAGATCGCGCGGACGGCGTCCTCGACGGTCTCGGCCTGACCGAGGGTCTCGACTTTTCCCTCGAGCTCGGCCTTGACTCCCGAACGGAAGATCGCATGGTCGTCCACGATCACCACGGAGGGCTCCGAGTTCATCCGCCTCCTCCTCTGATGCTCAGCTCCACCTCGGTGCCGTCACCCGGCTCGCTGCGTATCTCGGCCCGCCCTCCGTATCGCTTCATGCGCCCGATTATCGATTCACGGACACCGTGCCGGTCATGCGGGATCGCGTCGGGATCGAATCCGGGCCCCCGATCGTCGATGAACACCCGTGCGTCGCCATCGTCGATCTCCGCGTAGAGCCTGACCGGGCCTCCGTCGGAAGCGAACTTGGCGGCGTTGGTGAGAGCCTCCCTCGCGGCGCCGACGAGGGCTTTCGTCCTCTCGTCGAGCGCCGTGTCGCCCACGACGATCGCCTCGATCGGGGCGCCGTGCGAATCCTCGATCTCGGCCGCAGCCGCGCGCAGAGCATCGGCGAGCCGCTCGTCCGGCCTGCTAGGCCGGTCGTCCGCCAACCACTCGCGAAGTTCCCTCTCCTGCCTGCGAGCAAGCCTCGCGACCTGCTCGGGATCGTCGGACCGCTTCTGGATCAGGGCGAGCGTTTGGAGGACGGAGTCATGGAGGTGGGCAGCCACCTCCGAGCGCTCGTCCGAACGAGCGCGTGCGACGCGCTCCGTGCCGACTCGCCTCACCATCGCGAGCCAAAACGGAGCGGAGATCAACATCAATGCGATCGTCACGACGAGTGCCGCCAAGGACACCTTGCCCGCGGCCTCGAGTGAGCCGTTCGCCCAGAGGAAGAGCAGTGCGGCGCCGAGGAGGACTCCCACCCCGAATCCGACCTTCGAGACCCGACTTGCTTCGCGGCCCAGTGCCGTCGAGGCCAGGTCCTCCTCATCCGGCCCGACTCCCCGTCGCGACACACGCCGGCCAACGGCGCTCGTGACCAGGGTGAGCACCACGCAGCCGGCCAGGACGCCGATGGACGCTGCACCGTTCAGCTCGAGCGTTCCGTTCGCCTGCAGGAGCAGGAACGCGCCGAGGACCAGGACGGCGGTCCCGGTCCCCAGCGTGCTCAGATCTGGCTTGGTCACCTACCGCATACCTGCCTTTGCGCATCCGCCTCTTGTTGGTGGTGGTCGTAGTCCACGCCGTGCGTGTCGATCTCGTCCGGAGCCTCGTCGGTGACGATCAGCTGACCGAGCTGGATGTCCGCATCGAGATCCAGCCGAGGGGCCTTGCTTGTCGGGGTTCCCTGATCGACCTCGGGGTCGACTCCGTTGCTGACATCGCCGGCGACGACCAGATCACCCGCCTTGGCGGTGGTGTGCCCCACCACGCAGACGCTGGCGGGGACCGAGACGATCATCTGACCGATACCGAGGTGCGCCGACGCCGCGATCGTCTGACCCGGGGCCCAGGGCAGCTGACGCAGGTCGACCACGAGCTGACCGGTGCCGAGCTTGTACCCGTCGGCCGGAAGGTCGGCAGCCACGGTCGGCGTGTAGGTCCGCTGCCCGACCGAGTTGTCGAACTTGATGTCCGCGGCTGCGACCGCGCCGGCGGGGATGCCCAGCACTAGCGCCAGTACGACCAGCGGAGGGGTCAGGCGCCGTCGGACGTCGGTGGCGAACGCCGCGGCCACCAGGGCGAAACCGAGGGCGATCACGGCCACCGCAACAACCGTGCCATGACCGGTCGCTGTGATCCACGCGCTGACCGCCGCAAATCCCGCGGCCAGCACCAGTGCGATCGCAACCAGGATGCAGACGAGCACGACCTTGCCCAGCCGCGCCCAGACGCTCTCGCCGACCGGATGGCCGGTTCCGTCGTCTTCCGGCAGCGCCACCGCCAGGACCAGGTAGGCGAGCAGCCCGGCGCCGCCGAACAGGGTGATGACCACGAACGCGACCCTGACCAGGGTCGCGTTGAAGCCGAGGTGGTCCGCGAGGCCGCCGGCGACGCCCCAGAGCATCCGGTCGTCTCGAGAGCGCAGCAGCGGGCGGCGGGGGCCGACCTCCGTTCCGTCCTTCTCCGTCTTCTTGTCTTTCTTTGGTTGATTTGTCATGGCTATGACGATGACGCTGCACCACACCCACGTCTATCGGGAATGGTCCCTAATGCACCCCCAATGGACCCGAAGACCT
>DATDKQ010000206.1:0-5212 GCA_036519915.1 Solirubrobacterales bacterium
CGGGGCGGCGTCGGGCTGGCCGACCCGGCCGATCACGGTGCCGCCGGTGACCTTGGAGCCGACCTTCAGGGGCTTCAGCTCCATCGTCTTCTGGTCGAACTGGAAGCTCGGAGCGAAGGCGGACTTGAAGGTCTCGTAGCCGGGCACGGCGCGGCCGAGCAGCTGGTCGAGTTGGCCGGCCACGCCGGTGTTGCCCGCGTTGCCCGATCGTTGCGGCAGGGCGAAGAGGCGGTTGCGGAGGCCCTCGGTGTTCTGCGGGGCGCTGGCGGCCTTGCTCTTGGTCTTGGCCTTGGGCGCCGCGGCCTTGCCCGCGTTCGAGTTGTCCCCGGCCGATGCCGGTTGGGTCGGCGCGGTGTCCTTGTCCGGATTGGTCAGCTGGAAGTCCTTCGCGGAAAGAGCGTTCTGCCGCGGCACCGGGTGGACCTTCTCGATCTCCCCGAGGTGCGCGTAGGTGTAGCGGTTGCCATAGGCGTCCTGGAGGACGATGAATTTGCCGAGCTGCTTGGAGTCGCCCATCTTCTTGATGACGCCGTCGTTGGCCGCGACCACCGGAGCGTTAAGGCTCGAGTAGATGTTGATGCTTCGGCGCTGGGCGTTCGACGCGATCACGTCTGCCGCATTGCCGGAAGCCCTTCGCTGGGTGGTGGAACGAGCCAGCACTGCCGCGTCATTGATGTCGTCGGCGTAGCGGGCGTCGGCGGCGACCGGGAAGTGCGCGCCCTCGGTGAGACCGGTGAGCGAGCCGACCAGGGCGTCGGGCAGCTTGCCGTACTGGTTCGCGTAGAGGAGGACCTCGTCGACGTACCAGTCGGCGTGGTTGTAGGCGAAGATCGACTGGCGGAGGTCCTTGTCACCGCCGGCCGCTCGCAGATAGCGGGCCGCGGCGCAGATCGCGTCGACCGGGTTGTAGGGGTCCTTGCGCCCGTCCTCGTTGGCGTCGACCCCGTAGGCCGCCCAGGTGGAGGGGATGAACTGCATCCAGCCCTCGGCCCCGGCGGAGGAGACGTTCAGGTTGGTGCCGAAGGCGGTCTCGATCTTGTTGATCCCGGCGAGCACCTGCCAGGGGATCCCGTACTCGGTGCCGCAGGACTGGTAGATCGGCAGCAGGAAGGGCGGGATCTCGAAGGAGTCGATCAGGAAGTTGGGGACGCCGATCGGGGCGGGGCCGAACTGGGCGACGGTGAGGCTGGGGTTGGTGGGGGTCGGGGAGCCGTCGGGGTTGCGGAGGGCCGGCTCGGTGATCTTCTGGCGCTCGCCCTTGGCGATCACCTTGGCGCCCTTGCCCTTCTTGTTCTGCTTGCCGAAGAGGCCCTTTGCGCCGACCTTGCCGGCCTTGCCCGTCGTCCCGGTCTTGCCGGTCTTACCGGTCTTGCCTCCGCCGGTAGTCGTCGTCCCGCCGCTCGAGGTGGTCGTGCCGCCGCCCGTGGTCGTTGTACCGCCGCCTGTGGTCGTGGTGCCGCCGCCGGTCGGCGCGTTGTACTCGTCGGCGTCGACCGGGCTGCTGCAGCCGGGGTCCGCGAGGTCGACGAGGCCATCCCCGTCATTGTCCGAGAGGTCGGCGCACTGAGGGGGCACGTCCCCACCGCCCGTTCCGGGCTCGGTGACCGTCAGGTCGCCCGCCCCGACGGAGAGCGAGCTTGCGCTTCCCGCGGCAACAATCGCAAGGGTCCCGCCGAGAGCGATGATGACGAGAAGCTTTTTTCTCATTGGCTAGCCGGATCCTGCCCGCGAAAGTCTGGGTTTTCCAGGGTCTGCCAGACGCAGCCTCCCTGCAGCCACGGGCACGGCGGACGCTACTGACTCAGTATCCCCATTGCAATGAAGAACCGTCGCGCAGGGGCAGTTGCGGCTGGTAACCCTCCTCACCGTGCGTGCGCAAGCGTACTTGAGCGGGTCCGTGGGCAATGTTGTGGGACCGTTGAGCGGGGTCTTGGATTGATCGCCCAGCGCGGTACCGTGCGCAGAACGATATGGACGAGGGCGGCGTCGAAGAGAGCAGAGACCATGCCTCGCCCCGGGGGGAGAGCGCCCTCGGTGACCTGGCGCAGATTCTGGTCGAGAACCCGTGGATGAATCAGGCGCTGCAGGTCGCCTTCGGGATGCGTGAGAGGGCCTCTGAGGCGGGAGCGACGGTGATCCGGAACCTGAACCTGCCCACCGCCCAGGACGTCGACCGGCTCACACGCCGCCTGCGGGCGCTCTCGGAGCGCCTCGAGGAGGTCGAGGACTCGCTCGATCGGCTCAGCCAGGAGGTCGCGGAGCTCCGCAGTGAGCGCGACTCCTCCGGCCGGCAAGCCTCCAGCCAGGGTTGACCTTCAACCCTCAAGCGCCGAGGCGGCGGCCGACCCCATGCGGGCGGCCGCGTCGGCCAGATCCTCGTCGGAGATCCGCCGCCGCTCCGTTGCCTCGAAGGTGTCCGACACCGCGAGCAGGCAGGCGGTGGCGACGCCGAGACGTCCGCCCAGCGTGAACAGGGTCGCGGCCTCCATCTCGACCGCGATCGCGCCCCGCCTCAGCCAGGCCTCCGCACTTGCCCGCGGCGGGCCTCCGTCGCCTTCGCTGCTGTCATAGAAGAGGTCGGTCGTCACGATTCGGACCGGCGCCGGGGTTCCCTCGAGCGCGCCGGACAGCCGTCCGGTGAGGTCGGGATCAGCCTCAGCGATTTCTCCGGCGCCCAGGGCGCTGCTCGCCCCGTCCTCCGCCAGCGCGTCGCCGGCGACGAGCAGCTCGCCCTCTGCGAGGTCCGTGTCGAGCGCTCCACACGTGCCCACTCGGATCGCCCGCCTCACGCCGAACTCGGCCAGCTCCTGGAGGACGATCGCGGCGCTTGGGCCTCCCATCCCGGTGGATTGGATGCTGAGCTGCCTGCCGCTCGGCGTCTCCCCCGTGTATCCCCAGAGCCCGCGGGCGTGGTTGCTCATCTTCGGCTCCGTAAGAAGCTGCTGGGCGAGCGCGAGGGCGCGGCCGGGGTCTCCGGGGAGCAGAGCGGCCTCCGCGTACTCGGTGCTGGGACGGAGGTGGTGCGCCATGGGCTGGGCACGGTACAGCGGCGTGCCGGACCCGGCTGCCGCGGATAGGCTTATCCGAGGTCGGTGCTCGCGATGGGGTCCAAGGCAAAAGCGGCGAAACAGTTGACCTCAGGTCGAGGGTCAGAGTCCACCGAGAAGCTGACGAAGAAAGAGCTCAAGGAGATCCTCGACGCGGTGCTCCGGGACATCGATGAAGATCCCGAAGACGGTCCGCGGCTGAGCGCGGCGGCGGCGCCTCTGAGGATCGAGTTCCCGGACCTGCAGCTGGTGCTCAACGTCTCGCGCGCCGACCGGGGCCGCCACTGCCTGGAGTGGAACTTCTCGACCCGCTCGAAGGCGAAGCCCAAGCTCCGTCTGACCATGGATTCGGCGGTCGCCAACCGCGTCTTCCAGGGGAGAGAGAACCCGGCGATCGCGATCGCCCGCGGTCGGCTGCGGACGAGGGTCGAAGACGCCGGAGCCGCACTTCGTTTCTTTCCCGCCGCCAAGCCCCTCTTCTCCCGCTATCGCGAGCTGATCTCGGAGAAGTACCCCCATCTCGCTCTTGACTAGGCGGATCAGGCCAAGCTCCACCGCGCCCGGCGGGATTGACCTGGCCCCTCCGGTGGGCGTAGTCTCGACTCACTCGAAAAGCTCTCTGGCCGGAAGCGGGTCCGCGGTTCGCAGGTCCCCCGGCGACTGGGACCGGCGACAGGGCTCCGCGAGGCGTCTAGGCGCCGCCGGCCGACGAGGCGGGCCGACAGCCCGCAGGCGACGGGGTCCTGGGGCCCCGTCGCTTTGTCAGGACAAGGTCGCGTCGTTGCCGGCGAGAGAGGGCAGATGAGTCCCGAAGATCGCAACGATCAGGGTGACGGCATCTCCCTGGCGGAGGCGAGCCGGCTCGCCGGCGTCTCCGCGTCCACGCTGAAGCGCTGGGCGGACGCGGGCCTCGTCCCGGTGGCCGACGGGAAGTGGACGAGGGCGTCGGCGGCGCAGGGCCGAGTGATCGCGCGGATGCGGGAGCGGGGCTATTCGATCGACGCCATCAGGGAGGCGGCGGCGGGCGGCCGACTCGCGTTCGGCCGCGCCGAGGATCTCTTCCAGGTTTCGGAGGGCGGCTACACCCGCGAGGAGGCGGCGGAGCTGACCGGGCTCGAGCCGGAGCTGATCGAGCGCCTGATGACGCTGCTCGGCACACCGATGAGCGCAGACTCGAGGCTGAATGAGGAGGACCTGCAGGCGATGCGGCACTGCGCCGACGCGCTCGCCTCGGGCTTCCCCCTGGTCGCCTTCCTCCAGCTGGTCCGGGTCTACGCGCAGTCGATCCGCCGCGTCGCCGATGCGGAGGTCCGCCTCTTCCACCTCTACGTGCACGAGCCGCTCATGCAGGAGGAGGTGCCGCCCCTCGAGATCGCGGAGGAGATGGGATCGCTGGCGGCGGACCTGCTGCCCGTGACAGGCCCGTTGATGGAGTACATGCACAACCGGTACCTGCGTTTCTACATCGAACAGGACGTCGTCGGGCACATGGAGGCCGACATCGGCGGTGCCGGGCGCGGGCTGGCGCGCGTCTCGATGACCTTCTGCTTCGTGGACCTGACGGGGTTCACCCGCTACACGGAGGAGGAGGGGGACGAGGAGGCGCTCGACCTGATCGAGCGTTTCCTCGACACGGTTGAGGCGACCCTGCCCTCCGAGGCGACGATCGTGAAGACGATCGGCGATGAGGTGATGGTCGTCTCCCCCGAGCCCGCGTCGCTCACGGAGTGGGCGGTCGGCTTCCTCGCCCTATTCCAGGAGCGGCCGCAGCCACGGGTCGGCCTCCACTACGGCGCCGCGGTCTTTCGGGACGGGGACTACTTCGGTGGCGACGTCAACCTTTCGCACCGGGTGGTGTCACGTGCGCTCGGCGGTGAGGTGCTGGTGACGCAGGCGCTGGTCGATGCGATCGGCGAATCGGACTTCCTGCGCTTCGACGCGATCGGCGACGTCGTCCTCAAGGGGTTCCCGGACCCGATCTCTCTCTATATCGCCAGACCGGCGACGGAGTAGAGGGACGGCTTCGCCACCTAACGGGTTGCGCTCACGCGCGCCCTCGCATCAGTGCCGGTGCCGGGCCTTGTGGGCCTTGCGTCTGCCGCGCTTCTTCTTCAACTTCTTCGCCTTGGCGAAGGAGCGGTAGCCGTACTCACTGGACACGGTGA
>DATDKQ010000207.1:0-13461 GCA_036519915.1 Solirubrobacterales bacterium
AGCTTGTCCTCCTTCTTGTCGACCGTGACCGTGTCGTCCTTCGGCACGACGAACGCCGAGATGCCGCGATGGCCGGCGTCCTTGTCCGTCTTGGCGTAGACCGTGAACCAGTCGGCGTATCCGCCGTTGGTGATGAAGCACTTCGAGCCGTTGATGACGTACTTGTCGCCCTTCTTGACGGCGGTGGTCTTCATGCCCGAGACGTCGGAGCCGGCGTCGGGCTCGGTCAGGCAGAAGGACGCCAGCTTCGGGCCCTCCGTGAGCATGCCGAGGTACTCCTTCTTGACCTCCTCAGAGCCGCCGAGCGCAACCGGGGTCGCGGCGAGGCCGTTGGCCATCAGCGAGGTGCCGATGCCCGAACAGCCCCAGCCCATCTCCTCCTCGATCAGACAGCCGGAGAGGAAGTCGAGCCCGGGACCGCCGTACTCCTCGGCGATGTGGGTGTTCATCAAGCCGATCTCCCAGGCCTTCTCGATGATGTCCTGGGGCCAGGTCCCTTCCTTGTCGTAATCCCACGCGACCTTGCGGATGTCCTTCTCGGCGAAGCTGTGCGCGAGCTCGCGGAGGTCCTTCTGCTCGTCGGTGAGGGTGAGGTCAACCACGGATGCCTGCTCCTTCGATGGATTTAAGTCTGGTCAGCGACTGATTGACTGGTCAGTCAGCCAGTGTCTAAAGAGTACCCGATCGCCTGGCGGCCAAGCGCAGGTTTGGTGGGATCACGCCTGGGCCACGCACGAACGCAGGACTTCTAAGGTGTGGGCATGCCACTGCTCGCGTCGCTCCAACTGGGCACCGTCTTCATCATCATCGTGCTGGTCGCGCTGCCACTCGGGGCTCTGGTCTTCGCGATGGGCGCCGGCAACGCGCTGGAGAAGATCGGCAAGGGCGACTTCGCACTCGAGCAGGACTTCCCGCAGAGCTCCCACGGCACGGTTCACGCCGTCTCCGCCGAGGTGCGCGAGGAGGAGATCCGCCAGATGGTCCAGGCCCGCTCGGACCGGGGGGTTACGAAGGGGCGCGAGGCGCTGGACGTCGAGGGGGAGGTCGAGAAGCTGCTCGCCGCGGATACCGGAGGGCCCAGCCTGGGCGACGATCGCGCGCTCCGCGAGGAGGTCCGCCAGCTGGTGGTCGCACGCAACGAGCGCCGCCAACGGCAGGGCAAGGAGCCGCTCGACGTCGAGCGCGAGATCGAGCGCCAGCTCCGGGACCTCGAGAACCTCGGTCAATAAGATCCAGCCCGTGGAGGCAAGCGACGCAGAGAAACGGGTCATGGAGCTGGAGGAGCTCGCCGACGTCCCCGGCACCTACTTCAACCCGCAGACCGAGGTGGTCGTCGTGGTCGACGACTCGGCTTCGATCGACCAGGAGGTCTTCAACATGGAGGCCTTCGAGGGCGCGGACTGGGTGCGGATCTCCGACGAGGTCCCGATCGATGAGGAGCGGCGGGATCGGCTGCTCGAGGAATTTCAGACCCGCTACCACCCGGGCGCGTCGGGGTCGGTCTCCGAGACGGCTCTCGAGCAGGGCGACGAGGAGCTCGACGAGGACGAGGACGGTCAGGACCCGGGCCGTGAGGACATAGAAGAGGAATAGTGGTCGCTGAAGGGCAGGAGGCCCCGGACTTCAAGCTCCCGGACCAGGACGGAAACGACGTCACGCTGAGTGAGCTGCGCGGGCAGCCAGTCGTTCTCTACTTCTTCCCCAAAGCGGATACCCCGGGCTGCACGGCACAGGCCTGCGGGGTCCGCGACCACGGTTCCGACTACGCGGGCTCGGGCGCGCGTGTGGTCGGCGTCTCCCCCGACACCGTGACGGCGCAGCGCAAGTTCGCCGACAAGTACGGGCTCGACTTCACCTTGCTCGCCGACGAGGACCACCGGGTCGCCGACCTGTATGGCGTCTGGGGCGAGAAGAAGATGTACGGAAAGACCTACATGGGCGTGCAGCGTGCGACCTTCCTGATCGATCCCGACGGCAAGGTCGCGAAGGTCTTTCCGAAGGTCTCACCGAAGACGCACGACGAGGTCGTGCTCGAGGCACTCGGCGAGCTCGCTTCCCCGGCTTGACCTCGACCAAGGTTGAAGCTGTAGCGTCGCACGCCTGAACGCCACCGCCCCCTTCACCAACGACCGCTACGACGAGGAGGCCTACGCCCAGGCCGAAGGCGTGGAGCTGAGCCGCGTCCACATCACGCGAACGTTCAGCGGCGACCTGGAGGGCGAGAGCACCGCCGAGCTGATGATCGCCAAGTCTGGGGGCGGCGGCGGCTATGTCGGCCACGACCGGGTCACGGGCACGCTCCAGGGCAGGACCGGCGGCTTCGTCTTCCAGCACACCGGCGTAATGGGTCCCGATGGCATCACCAACACGGGCGCGATCGTGCCGGGGACCGGCTCAGGCGATCTCGAAGGCATCACCGGCGAGGGCACGATGCTCGCCGACGAGGAGGGCAACCACACGCTGACGCTCGAATACGAGCTGGCCTCAGCGACCTCCTGACGGTTTGGCCAAGCACCCGCATCAGTAGGTTTGTTGTGTGGCTTCCAGCTACAAGATCAAGAACTTCGAAGACATCGAGCCCTCCGGGGGCGACGGGGTCGACGGCCGTTTCTCGCGCAAATTTCTGGATTCCGCTCAGCTCGGGGTGAGCCGCTGGCGCTACGAGCCGGGGAAGCAGACGCGCGGGCATCGCCACGAGATCCAGGAGGAGGTCTATACGGTCATCTCTGGCTCGGGCCGGATCAAGTTGGACGACGAGATCATCGAGATCAAGCAGTGGGATGTGATCCGCGTCGCGCCGCGCGTGGCCCGCGGCTTCGAGGCCGGCCCAGAGGGTCTCGAGATCATCGCCGCCGGCGGAAGCAAGCCCGACGGCGGCGATGGGGAGCTCGTCGAAGGGCACTGGCCGGACGAGTAGTCGCGCGCTCGCTAGACCGCGACCACGATGATGAACGCGGCGTAGAGCGAGATCCAGGCGAGCACCGCCGGGAGCTCGAAGCGATCTCGCAGGCGGAGCGCCCAGTAGGCGATCACCCCGCCCGCCAGCCCCAGCGCGACGGAGACAGCGGCGTTCCCGCTCAGGTCCCAGTCAGTGAAGATCAGGCCGATCCCGACGGGAATCATCGACTGGAAGACCATCGCGCCGGTGATGTTCCCGAGCGCCAGGGAATCCTTTCCCTCGCGCACCCAGAAGAAGCTGTTCACCTTCTCGGGGAGCTCGGTGGCGAGGGGGGCAAGGATCAGGGAGAGGACGATCGCCTCGACGCCGACGTCCTCGGCGACGTTGAGCAGCTCCTCGACGAAGAGGTGGGCGCCGCCCACCATCGCCCCGAGGCCGACCAGGAACTGGGTCACCGCGACCGCGATGCTCGGATCGCTCTCGCGGCCGGGGCGCCTGTCCATGATCAACGGGTTGAGCGTCTCCTCGGGCTGAGTCTCGCCGCCGCGCAGGAGCGTGCGCCAGACGTAGATCGGATACGAGGCGAAGAAGAGGATTCCGGCGACGAGCCTGATCCCCTCGGAAGCGCCGAAGCCAAGCGCCAGCGCGAGCGCGAAGAAGACCAGGAAGAAGATCAGGTCGCGGTCGAGCGTTGGGACGTGGGCGCGCAGCTCGATCCCCTGCGGGCGGCGGGCCCGGTAGAGGTAGGCCGTCCCTCCGACCAGGCCCATTGCGAGGGTGGCCAGGAGGAAGGGAGCCCCCACGATCGCCCCGACCGCCACGTCCTCGCTCTTCGTCGCGCCGATCAAGGCGACGACCGCGATCAGCGTCTCCGGCATCGCCGTGCCCACCGCGGCGAGCAGGCTCCCCACCGCACCCTCGCCGAGCCCGAGCCGGTGCCCGATCCACTCGACCGCGTTCGTGAACAGCAGGGCGCCGGCCAGGATCACCGTGAAACTCGCGATCAGATAGACGAAATCCATCGGGATCGGGCTACGCGAAGTAGAAGGTGAGGCCGAGGATCACGTAGAGCGCAAGGAGCTGGACGCCCTCGAACCAGGTCGATTCCCCCTCGTTCGTGACCTGGTTCGCGACCAGGACCGCCAGGAAGATCGCGGCCACCTCGAAGCCGTTGAAGACCAGCGGCATCGGCCCCGGACCGAGCACGAACGAGAGCAGCACCAGCACCGGGGCGACGAACATCGCGACCTGGGCGCTCGAACCGATCGCGATGTTGACCGAGAGGTCCATCTTGTCTTTGACCGCCACCAGGACGGCCACCCAGTGCTCGGCTGCGTTGCCGACGATCGCCACCACGATCACGCCGATGAAGAACTCGCTCAACCCGATCGAGTGTGAGGTCTCCTCGATCGAGCCGACCAGGATCTCGGACATCACCCCCACGGCCACCCCGGCGAGGGCCAGGGCGATCACAGACGTCCGCATCGACCAGCCCCAGATGTCGTCGTCCCTCCCGTCTTCGTCGTCACCATGCGGGTTGAAGAGCTCCCGGTGCGTCTTGAGGCTGAAGACCAGCCCCGCGGCGTAGGTGATGATCAGGACGATCGCCACGGCGATCGACAGGTGCTCGACCGTGCTGTCGAAGCTGACCCGCTCCTGATTCACACCCGGCAGGCCCTGGCCCTCGACCAGCTCGAAGATCGCCGGCATTACCAGCGCTGCGACCGCGAGGATGAGCATCAGCGACTGCACGTTCGCAGCGGTGCGATCGAAGCGCTGCACCTTCCGGCCGCCCACGAGGCCGCCGGCGAGCATCGCGGCGCCCATGACCAGCAGGATGTTCCCGAGGATCGAGCCGATGATCGAGGCCTTCACCACCTCGTGCAGTCCCTTCTCCAGCGCGAACAGCGCGATGATCAGCTCGGGCGCGTTCCCGAAGGTGACGTTGAGCAACCCGCCGATTCCGGGCCCGGATTGAGCGGCCACCTCCTCGGTCGCCCTGCCCATCAGGGCCGCCGTCGGGATCACGCCAAGGGCCGCGGAGAAGAAGATCAGGCCGGCGCTCGCGTCGAGCAGCTTCAACGCAATCGCGATCGGGATGAAGGGTGCGAGGAGATACGGCCATCCGTTCGGCGTGGTGAGAAACCCCGGGCCGAACGAGGGCGAGCCAGGACGCTGTGCGTTCCCTGCTTCCACGGACGCCGGAGCTTACGTGGGCCCGCTCAGCGCTACTGAGCGAGCAATGCGGCGCACTGCTGGAGCGCCGCGACCCCTGACGCCTGCGACAGGCACTGCTGGTACGCCTGAGTCGCCGACTGGCTCGGCGCCTTGGTCGAGCCGCGCGACTCCGGCAGGACGCCACCGGCACCGAGCCCGCCGGGCAACGCCCCGCCGAGCGCCGATGGGTTGATGCCCAACTGCTGCAGGACGCTCGCGGTCAGCGGTTGAGCATTGGCCGGCGCCTGAATGGTCTGCGGCTTGTTGACGTCGGCGAAGTTGAGCTGGAAGTGGACCTCGAGTGAGTCCGGTGCCCCGGGGGTGCCCGGCGGCGGCTTCAGGTCGAAGCTCAGGCCCAGGCGGCGGAGCAGCTTGTCGGTCTCGCCCGTATTGACGTCGACGTCCCCCGACTGGATCGTGTTGTTGAGCTCGTCGAGCTGGTTGACGTCGACGTTGCCCACCGATCTGCCGGCGTCCTTGGCGATCCTCTTCAGGTCGTTGACGATCTGAGGCACGTTCGCCTTGCCGGAGATGTGGATCGTCTGCTGGCCCTCGACGTCCTCGGTGCCCTCGTTTTTCAGGTCGGTGAGCCATCTCGCGAGATCGACGTTGAGCCTCTGCAGGAGGCCGGTCTGCGGATTGGAGCCGTTCTGGCTCTGGAGCTGTGCGTAGGTTGAGGTGAATCGGTCGTAGAGCTGCTGAGGGACCGCGTACTCCTTGCCCTGGATGTTCACGAAGGCCCGACCGCCGGTGGCGGTGAGGCCGCCGCTGCCCGAGAGGGTCTGCGATCCGCTCTCCGCCCTGAGCGAGACGTCGAAGTCGAACTGCGGGAACTGATCCGGGGCCTGGCTCTGGAACTGCCCTCCGAGCTTCACCTCGACCGTGCCGGGGCTCTCACCGCCGTTGGTCTCGATCTTGAAGTCGACGTCGAAGTTCCCGCTCTTGATCGGAGTCGGGTTGCGGAAGGTCTCGCTCAGGACCCGCTGCGGATCCTCGTTGTCGCCAGCGCCTCCCCCGCAGGCCGCGAGCAGCAGCGCGGCAAGGAGTGCGAGGGCGAGCGCGGCTGATACGCGGATCCGTGTCAAAGCGGCGCCGCAGCGTAGCGCAAGGTCCTTAGCGGCGAGCCGGGTTCGAGGTCCTATCCTCAGATCGATGGAGGGGAGAACCTGCCCCAGCTGCTCGGCCGAGAATCCCGAGCTGGCCCGATTCTGCATGTCCTGCGGGGCCGAGCTCACCCCGCTGTGCCCGAGCTGCGGTGCGGAGAACCCGGGCGGCGCCAAGTTCTGCATGGAATGCGGTGCGGCGTTGGGCGACGGCACTCCCGCCGCGACCCCAGCGGCACCCTCGCCGACGGAGGCTCCGCCGGAGGAGCGACGCCAGGCGACGATCGTGTTCGCCGATCTCTCCGGCTACACGGCCGCCGCTGAGCGGATGGACCCGGAGGCGGTGAAGGCGCTCGTCGACCGCACGCTCCGGCGCCTCGGCGACGTGATCGAGCGCTTCGGAGGCTCGATCGACAAGTTCATCGGCGACAACGTGATGGGAGTGTTCGGGGCTCCGACCGCGCACGAGGACGATCCCGAGCGGGCGGTGCGCGCCGGCCTCGCGATGCAGGAGGCGATGGAGGGGGCCAACGACGAGAGCCAGGAAAACTACGGGGTCGAGTTCTCACTGCGGGTGGGGATCAACTCCGGCGAGGTGATGGCGGGCGCGGTGGGCGACCGCTACACGGTGATGGGCGACGCAGTCAACGTCGCCGCGCGGCTGCAGGGAGCAGGGCGGCCGGAGAGCGTCACGGTCGGCGAGTCGACCTACCAGGCCACCGGGGAGGCGATTTCGTACGAGCGGCTCGAGCCGCTCACGCTCAAGGGAAAGGAGGAGCCGGTTCCGGCCTGGGAGGCAACGGGCGTGCTCTCCGAGCCCCGGCGCAGGGGCGGCCGCGCGCAGACACCACTCATCGGCCGCGAGGAGGAGGCCGGGCTGCTCTCCTCGCTGGCGGAGCGGGTCGACCGGGAGGGCCGTCCGTACCTCGTCACCGTGATCGGCCAGGCGGGAGTGGGCAAGTCCCGGCTGCTCCGTGAGCTGATGTCAAATCTGGGCTCCTCGGCCGATCCCCCGACGATCCGTCGGGGGCAGTGCCCGCCGTATGGCTCCGGGATCGCCTACTGGGCGCTGGCCGAGGTCCTGAACGACGAGTTCGAGATCCGCGACACCGACACTCCGGAGGCCGCCTGGGACAAGCTCCGCGCGGGGGTCACACAGCTGATGAGCGAGGTCGGCGACGAGTCCGCGGGTGAGCGCAACGCTGCCCTGCTCGCCATTCCGCTGGGCCTCGAGCCCCCGGAGGAGCTGCGCCCGTCCGAGGAGGACCCGCAGCGGATGCGCGAGGCGCTCTTCTCGGCTGCCCGTGCGGTGGTCGAGGGGATCGCCCGGCGCAAGCCGCTGGTGCTGGCGATCGACGACATCCACTGGGCCGATGAGGGAATGCTCGACCTGATCGACCACCTGACGCGCTGGGTCCGCGCTCCGCTCCTGCTCGTCTGCCTGAGCCGCGACGAGCTGCTCGAACGACGGCCCGACTGGGGCGGCGGCCGCCGGAATGCGACGACGATCTCCCTGGAGCCGCTGACAGGCGAGGAGACGCGCGAGCTGGTTGAGGCGCTGCTGCCGAACAGCGGCAATGGCGCGGCGAAGATCGTGCCGCAGGTTGCGGAGCGCTCGGGAGGGAACCCGCTGTTCGCCGAGGAGATGGTCAACCGCCTGCTCGAGGAGGACACGGTCGAAGCTACCGCGCTCCCGAGCACAGTCCAATCGCTGCTCGCCGCCCGGCTCGATTCGCTCGATCGGCTCGAACGCAGGCTGCTCCAGTCGGCCTCCGTGATCGGACAGACCTTCTGGGAGGGTGCGCTCGCCACGACGGCGACAGAGGAGGGTGTGGACCTGGATAGAACCCTCGCCACTCTGGAGGAGAAGGATCTGCTCGTTCCGAGCTCCAGCAGCAGGCTGGCCGGGGAGAGGGAGTACGCCTTTAAGCACGTCCTGATCCGGGACGTCGCCTACTCGATGCTTCCCAAGTCAGTTCGCTGCCGCAAGCACGTCGAGGTGGCGGAGTTCTTCCGAGAGCGTGCCGGCGAACGCTCGGACGGGGTGATCGGGCTGATCGCCGAGCACTTCGCGCGTGCTTCGGCGCTCGGCTCCGAGGCAGGCCTGGAGCCCGACGAGCTCGCCAGGCTCCGAGCCCAGGCGCTCGAGTCGCTCGAGGCGGCCGGCGACGCGGCCGCGACCCTCTACTCCAATGCTGAGGCCTTCGACCGGTACACGGCAGCCCTGGAGATCTCCGAGTCGCTCGACCCAGCGGTCATCGCTCGCATCGGCGAGAAGCAGGGCGACGTCGCGCTGCGGATGGGCCGGGTGGACGCCGCGGTCGGCGTCTGGGAGCGCTGCCTCTCCTATCACCGCTCCGAGGAGGACCTCGCGCGCGTGGCCGATCTCCATCGGAAGATCGGCGCCGCCCTGTGGCACAAGGGCGAGCGGCGCGCCTCGATCGACAACTACCAGCGCGGGATCGACCTGCTCAAGGACGGAGCGCCCTGCATCGAGCTCGTCCGCCTCTACGAGGAAGCCGCCTCGCTCTATATGCACACGGGCGACAACATGCTCGCGATCTACGCCTCCGAGAAGGCGCTTCGCCTCGCCGAGCGGCTAGACGAGGCGCGGGCGGCCAGCCGCGCGCACGGCATCTTCGGCCGGGTCTTCGGCCGGATCGGGGACTCCGAGAAGGCGCGGGAGAACCTCGAGCGCTCGGTGGCTCTCGCGCGGGAGTCCGACCGCGCCGAGGCGGTGAGAGCGCTGCTCACGCTCGGCTATCACCTGGAGGTCTCCGAGGCGGACTACGAGGGCGCGGCCGATGCCTACCGCGAGGCACTGGAGATCGCCCAGGAGGTGGGCGACCTGCCCTCCCAGGTCGAGCTCCACGCCTCCCTCGCCCAGCTAGCGGTCCACGGTGCGGACTGGGACGAGGTCGAGCGCGCAACCGAGGCGAGCGCCAAGCTCGCGGAGCGTGAGGGACTTCACGGGAAGCTCTGCTTCCCGGACCTGATGCGAGGGATCCTGAGCTGGCGGGCGGCTCGCTGGGACGACGCGATCCGCTACTACACGCGCGCCCACGAGCAGGGCGAGCAGGTGGGCCGCTCGGAGGTGGCCTTCTCGGCCCTCTTCTGGCTCGGCGCGGCGCTGCGGGACAGCGGCAATCTGGCCGGTGCCGAGACCGAGCTGGCCAAGGCGCTCGACATCTGTGAGCGGGCCGGCCTGATCGCGCAGTCGGTCGAGGCGATCTCGGCCCGCGCGGTGGCCCTCGCGCTCGCCGGCCGCGACGAACAGGCCAAGGCCGCGGCCGAGGAGGCGGAGCGGCTCGCGGGACGGCTTCATTACCCGGTCGGCCAGGCCGCCAAGGCCGAGGCCGCCGGGGCGGCGGCGGAGGACGCGGGGGAATGCGCGGCCGCCATCGAGGAGGCCCGTGCACGCTGGCTCGAGCTCGGCCGGCCCCTCGACGCGGCTCGTTGTTTGATGGTGCGCGGCAGGCTCTTGGTCGAGTCCGATCCCGCGGCGGCCGACGAGCTGCTCGACGCCGCGGCGGCCGAGTACGAGGAGCTCGGGGCGCCCGCCCTCGCCGAGCGGACGCGGAAGGCGGTCCGGTCCTGATGTCCTCCTGGAAGCAGCAGGCCCTGATCCAGGCGCCCGTCGCCGAGGTCTGGGACATTCTCTGCGACCCGGCGAGAAGCCCCGACTGGGACCCGGACGTGCTGGCGGTGACTGGCGCGCCGATCAGAATCGAGAAAGGCTCGACCTTCGATATCACCGGTCGCGGGCCCTTCGGGATGAAGGCGACGACCACCTTCAAGGTCGAGGAGCTCGAGGACCTGCACGAGCTCAAGATGAAGTGCCAGGTCTCGGGCTTCTATGCGCACTGGCTGCTCACCCAGGCACAGGACGGGACTTTCACGGAGGTCGAGCTCGGGATCGAGCCCATCGAGTCGCAGTCGCTGCGGGGACGCGTGGGCGCCGCCCTCCACACGAAGAGCTACCTGAGGACCCAGGTCGAGAAGCTCCTCGACGGACTGCGGCGCGCGGCGTCCCGGGATCGCCGCGCCGACGCTCCTTAGAATCGTGCCGTGATCGAGGAGCGCCCGACCAACTGGATCCTCACGGGGTCGCTAGAGAACTTCCGGATCAACGTCGAGCGGGGCTTCGACGTCATCGGGTTCAAGGAGGGCCGTCGCCGGCAGGCCGAGCAGTTCGAGCCCGGGGACGAGGTCTTCTTCTATGTCACCGGCGTGAAGGCGTTCGGGGGAATCGCCCGGGTGAAGTCCGAGATGTTCGAGGATCGGGCCCGGATCTGGCCGGGCAAGAAGGGCAAGGCTGAGGCCTACCCCTGGCGCGTCGAGGCCGAGCCGGTGTTGATCCTGGCAGAGGATCGGTTCGTCCCGGCGGAGGAGCTCGCGACCGAGCTCGAGCACGTACGGAAGTGGCCCCCGGATCACTGGCATCTCGCCTTCCAGGGTCAGCTGCGAACCATCGACGAGGCGGACGCCGAGCTGCTCCGTGAGCGTCTTGCGTCGCAGATCGCCGCCGCGCGCGCGTGACCGACGAAGGCACCGAGCTGGTCCACGAGCGCCACTTCTCCCGGGAGGAGGCGAACGCCCTGCTGCCTCAGCTGACCGCGCTGCTCGGCCAGCTCCAGGAGGCCAAGGACGAGCTCACCGACACCGAGGCCCACGAGGCTCTCTCCGAAGCCGCGCCGACCAACGGCGGCGGCGAGCAGGGACGTCAGGTCGGGGTGGCCTTCCTCGAGGTCAGGCGGATCCTCGAAACCGTCGAGCGGGCGGGGATCGTCCTGCGGGACATCGACCGGGGACTGGTCGACTTCCCCGCTCTGCTGGACGGACGCGAGGTCTATCTGTGCTGGGAGCTCGGCGAGGACGAGGTGGGCTACTGGCACGACCTCGAAGGCGGTTACGGTGGCCGCGAGCCGCTCGACTGAGCGGGGTTCGATCCCGCGCAAGCTGCTCAGCGATCTGCGCGGCCTGGGAGATAACGAGCGGATTGCAGTGATCGGCGCCGCGGTGATGGTCGGCAGCCTGGTTCTGCCTTGGTATCAGTCGCCGATCTCGAACGACCTCGTGCTGACCGGGATCGGCGCCTTCGGCTGGGCCGAGGCGGCGCTGGTGCTGATCGCGGCGGCGACCACCTTCCTCGCGCTCCAGGGCGGCGGCGGCTACGTCCCGCCACGGCCGTTGCGGGAGTGGGCGCTGTTCGTGGTGGCGGGCTGCTGGGCGGCGGTGATCGTTCTCTACCGGATCGCGGACCGCCCCCGCTTCACGCTCGCCGGCCGCGACGAGCCCTACGACCTGCACTACGCGATCTTCGTCGCCCTCGCCGGCGCGGTGATCATTGTCATCGCCGGCCTGAGGATGCGCCCCCGGGAGCGCGCGAAGCGCCCGCAGGCCCCGGACTGAGCGGTCAGTGCTCGATCGGCTCGGGGGGCTTGATCCCGTGGCGGCGCATGCCCTCCTCGATCTCCGAGATCACCGTGTCGATCACCGCGACGCGGGCGTAACGCTTCGAATCCGCCGGGATCAGGTGCCAGGGAGCGTGGGGCTCGACGCTGGTCCGCGCGACCATGTCCTCGACCGCTTGGGCGTACTGATCGCGCTTCTCGCGATTGCGCCAGTCCTCATCGGTCAGCTTCCAGCTCTTCAGCGGGTCCTTCTCCCGCTTCTTGAAACGCTTCAGCTGCTCCTCCGAGGAGATGTGGAGCCAGAACTTGACCAGGACCATCCCCTCGTCCGCGAGGCCGCGCTCGAAGTTGTTGATCTCGTCGTAGGCGCGCGTCCACTCCTCCTGCGACGCGAATCCCTCAACCCGCTCGACCAGGACGCGGCCGTACCAGGTCCGGTCGAAGACCGCCATCCCTCCCCAACCCGGCAGCGACGGCCAGAAGCGCCAGAGGAAGTGGTGGCGCTTCTCATCGTGGCTCGGGGCCGCGAACTGGACGACGCGGACGTGCCGCGGATCCATCGGAGCGACCAGCCGCTTGATCGCGCCCCCCTTGCCCGAGGCGTCCCAGCCCTCAAATGCCACGCAGACCGGCGGCCCGAGCTCACCGCTGCCGATCAGCCCGCCGAGCGTCAGCCGGAGCTGAGTGAGCCGGGTCCAGGCAGCGTGCAGCTGCTCGGCCTCCTCTTCCTTGGCGAGCTTCTTCGAGAGATCGAGCTCATCCAGGACTCCCATGGTCAGAACCCCGTCGGCGCCCGGCCGTTGTGGGTGGCGATCGCCAGTTGCAGGAGGCCGATCGCGGCCAGGATCACCACGATCCCGAAGGCGACGATCCAGTTGTTCCTCGCGCCATGCCCGTACCAGCCAACCAGGAATCCGATGGCGAGCAGCACCGCGTAGGGGCCGAGCGAGTCAGGCAGGGCGAGGGCGAGCATCCGGCGCTATCTATCATCCCCCAGATGCCGGAGCCTCAGCCGCAGTCGGTCGCCCAGGTTCGCGAGGACCTCGGCCAGGTGGGCTATCTGGCCGACGAGGCGGCTGCGCTTGTCTCCTTCCTCGCCCAGCGCCTGGGCAAGCCCGTGCTCGTCGAGGGCCCAGCCGGAGTTGGCAAGACCGAGCTCGCCAAGGCCCTTTCGCGCGCCTCCGGCCGGCGCCTGGTGCGCCTGCAGTGCTACGAGGGCCTCGACGAGGCCAAGGCACTCTACGAGTGGAACTACCGCAAGCAGCTGCTCCGGATCCAGGCCGAATCCAGCGAGGACGGCGAGGGGAGCTGGGAGGCGACGCGAGGCGACATCTTCGGCGAGGAGTTCCTGCTCACTCGCCCGCTTCTCGAGGCGATCAGCGCCGACGACGCGGTCGTCCTGCTGATCGACGAGATCGACAAGACCGACCAGGAGTTCGAGGCGATGCTGCTCGAGCTCCTCAGCGACTTCCAGCTCTCGATCCCCGAGCTCGGGCGCTTCGAGGCGCGCACGCGCCCGGTCGTCCTGCTCACCTCGAACAACACGCGCGAGCTCACCGAGGCGCTCAAGCGCCGATGCCTGTACCTGTGGCTCGACTACCCCGACCTCGAGCACGAGCTGGCGATCGTCAAGCTCCACGCCCCCGACCTGGGCGACGACATCGCCCGACGGCTCGTCGAGGTCGTGGCCATGGTCCGCGAGCTCGATCTCAAGAAGCCGCCCTCGATCGCCGAGTCGATCGACTGGGCGCGCTCGCTGCTGCTACTGGGCGCGTCCGACCTCGACCACGAGGTCTTCCGCCAGACGATGTCGGTCATCGTCAAGCAC
>DATDKQ010000208.1:0-5575 GCA_036519915.1 Solirubrobacterales bacterium
ACCGCGACCTGCAACCGGATACCGGCCGCGGTAGCCGGTCTTGTGATCGACGGCGCAGAGGAAGAGCGCGGCGTCGGGGCCCGGGACGTGCGAGAAGCTCGGCGGCTCGTACTCGGCGACGAGGATCCCGACCCGATCGCAGACGCGACGGACCGCCTCCGCGCCGCCTACCACCAAACGATCGAGTCGATCTCCTCGAGCTCCTCGACCGGCTTCGTGTAGACGCCCGAGGAGAGGTACTTCCAGCCGTCGTCCGGTACCAGGAAGACGACGTTGCCCTCATCGAGCTCGGAGGCGATCCGGTGCGCGACGTAGGCGATCGCCCCAGAGGAGACCCCGGCGAACATCCCCTCCTCGTGCAGCAGCTTCCGCGTCCAGGCGATCGCGTCGCGGTTGGAGACCATGATCTTCCGGTCGAGCAGGCTGAGGTCGATGATCGGCGGGATGAAGCCGTCGTCGAGCGAGCGCAGGCCCTGGACGAGCTCACCCTGCATCGGCTCGACGGCGACGATCTTCGTGCCGGGGTTCTCCTCCTTGAGGCGCCGGCCGTTGCCCATCAGGGTGCCGCCGGTGCCGAGCCCGCCGACGAAGGCGGTGACATCGTCGAGCTCGTCGAGGATCTCCTTCGCGGTGCCCTCGTAATGGGCACGAGGATTGGCCTCGTTGCCGTACTGGTAGGGCATGTAGTAGGAGGCGTCGGACCCGGCCATCTCGAGCGCCAGCTCGACGGCTCCATTAGACCCCTTGGCGCCCTCGGAGTAGACGATCTCGACTCCGTACATGTGGAGGAGCTGGATGCGCTCCTCGGTGACGTTGTCCGGCATCACGACCTTGAGCGGATATCCCTTGCGCTGGCAGATCATCCCCAGCGAGATGCCCGTGTTGCCCGAGGTCGGCTCGAGGATCGTGTGGCCCGGCTCGATCGCCCCGCGCGCCTCGGCATCCTCGACCATGTACTTGGCGACCCGGTCCTTGACCGAGCCGGTCGGGTTGCGGCCCTCGAGCTTCGCCCAGAGGCGGACCTCCGGCTTCGGCGTCAGTCGCGGCAGCTCGACCAGCGGCGTGTTGCCGATCGCCTCGAGTACGTTCTCGAAGTGGCCGCCGCAGGGACGATTCAGGAGCGGCTCGGTGGTCATCTCACTCCGAAGGATACTTCAGAAAGTGAAGTAGGCGGTACGGGCAATATCGCATCAACGAACGCTCAGATAAGGTCCGCGCCGCTACCCCATTTCACCTGACGAGGAAGAGGAACAGGAAGATGAGACTTCGAATCACGGTATTGGCGGCGGTGATGGCGATCGCGGCCGTCATCCTCGGCGCCGGCTGCGGAAGCAGCAACGACGACAACGGCAGCAGCGGCACCGGCACGACGGCGGCGGGGGGCGCGCTGACCGCCACACCCGGCATCAACGTCGCGAAGGACGACGCGATCGCAAGCGCGGCGGCGAACGCCGTCAACCAGAGCGGCCAGCTGACGATCGCCTCGGACGCGACCTATCCGCCGATGGAGTTCTTCTCGGAGGACAACAGCACGACCGTGATCGGCGCGGACGCCGACATCTCCAAGGCCCTCGGTCAAATCATGGGCCTGCAGGCGAACGTTCAGAACACGCCGTTCGACAGCATCCTGCCCGGCCTGACCGCCGGCAAGTACGACCTGGGGATCTCGTCCTTCACGGACACGCTGGATCGCCAGAAGACGAATGACTTCGTCACCTACGCCCAGGCCGGCACCTCGTTCTACGCGTCGACCAGCAGCACCCTGGCGCCGAAGACCCTCGCCGACCTCTGCGACCACTCCGTCGCGGTCGAGAAGGGCACGACCCAGCAGACGGACGCCGAGGACCAGGCAAAGCAGTGCCAGGTCGACGTCCAGGCCTATCCGGACCAGAACGGTGCGAACCTGGCGATCTCGAGCGGGCGTGCGGAGCTCGGCATGGCCGACTCGCCCGTCTCGGCGTACATCGTCGAGCAGTCGAACGGGCAGTTCAAGCTCGGCGAGGCCTACGGAGTCGCTCCCTACGGGATCGCGATGAAGAAGGGCAGTGCGCTCGCCCAGCCGTTGCTCGATGCGGTGAAGGCTCTGTACGCCGATGGGACGATGCAGAAGATCTTCGATTACTGGCAGCTGAAGGACGCGGCGATCAGTAATCCGCAGATCAACGGAGCGATCAACTAGGAAGACAAGAGTGCGCCAGTGACTCCGTCGACTGGCATGCAAGAAGAAGCGACGCAGCCGGGATCGCCTCAAAGGATTGAGGCGGTCCCGGTTCGTCACCCGGGACGCTGGATCGGCGCGGCGATAGTCGCGCTGATCGCCGCGTCGCTGATCCGCTCGGCGATCGACAACCCCAACTTCCACTGGGATGTCGTCGGGAACTATCTGTTCGACCAGCGGATCCTCAACGGCGTCGTCAAGACGATCGAGCTGACGGTGCTGGGGATGGTGATCGGCGTGGTGCTGGGAGTCGTGTTCGCGGTGATGCGCCTCTCGCCCAACTGGCTGATCCGCGGGTCGAGCTGGTCCTACATCTGGGCCTTCCGGGGCACACCGCTGCTCGTGCAGATCCTGTTCTGGAACTTCATCGCCGCGCTCTATCCGTCGATCGACCTCGGGATCCCCTTCGGTCCGTCGTTCATCCACCTGAACGCGAACGACTTCATCACCCCGTTCATCGCCGGGATGCTGGCGCTGGCGCTGAACGAGGGCGCCTACATGGCGGAGATCGTCCGGGCGGGGATCATCTCTGTGGAGGAGGGGCAGACCGAGGCCGCCAAGGCGCTGGGCATGACGCGTGGCCAGACGATGCGCTACATCGTGCTGCCGCAGGCGATGCGGGTGATCATCCCGCCGACGGGCAACGAGACGATCTCGATGCTCAAGAACAGCTCACTCGTCAGCGTGATCGCGGTCCCCGAGCTGCTCTACTCGGCGCAGTTGATCTACTCGCAGAACTTCCAGCAGATCCCGCTCCTGATCGTGGTCTCCATCTGGTACCTGGCGATGACCACGGTGCTTTCGATCGGGCAGTACTTCCTGGAGCGGCACTACGGACGCGGCCGCATGCGGGATGAGCCGATGACGCTGTTCGAGCAGATCCGCTCGGGCTGGGGGGCGCGTCATGCCGACCCCGATGAGCTGATCGGGCGGCATGGCGATCAGTCCGGCGGAGGAGCACTCTGATGGCCGAGCCGGTAGTCAAGGCCGAGGGGGTCCACAAGTCATTCGGGCGCCTCGAGGTCCTGAAGGGAATCTCGATGGCGGTGAACCAGGGTGAGGTGTTCGTCCTGATCGGGCCGTCCGGGTCCGGGAAGTCCACGCTTTTGCGCTGCATCAATCACCTCGAGGAGATCAATGCCGGGCGCATCTGGGTCGATGGCGATCTGATCGGCTACCGCCAGGTCGGCGAGAAGCTCCACGAGCTGCGTGACTCGGAGATCGTCACGGCCCGCGCGAAGATCGGGATGGTCTTCCAGCACTTCAACCTGTTCCCGCACATGACGGCGCTGGAGAATGTTGCGCTGGCGCCGCGGACCGTACTCGACCGCAGCGCCGACGAGGCGCGCCGGAGGGCAGCCGAGCTGCTCAAGCGGGTCGGCCTGGCCGACAAGGCTGACGAGTATCCGGCCCGCCTCTCCGGTGGCCAGCAGCAGCGCGTCGCGATCGCTCGCGCCCTTGCCATGGATCCCAAGGTCATGCTGTTCGACGAGGTGACGAGCGCCCTCGATCCCGAGCTGGTCAAGGACGTTCTGGACGTGATGCGGGAGCTCGCGAAACTTGGGATGACCATGGTCGTCGTCACACACGAGATGGGCTTCGCGCGCGAGGTCGCGAACCAGGTCATCTTCATGGACGAGGGGGTCATCGTGGAGCAGGGCGCTCCGGAGCAGGTGATCCGAAGCCCCAGGGAGGAGCGCACCAAGCGGTTCCTCGGTCTCGTGCTGGAGCGCTGAGCGATGAGGCGCCCCGCGCCGTCCGCGGTGGCGGCGGTCCTTGCCGTCGCCGCGCTGCTCGCCGGATGCGGCGGCGGCGGCTCGGACGGGGGCGCCAGCGCGAATGACCCCTTCTACGGGGTGATCAGCGCTGAGCCGCTTCCGGGAGGGGCACAGCTCGCCCGGCTTGGAGACGGCGGCGTCGGGACTCTGCGGATCAACTTCGCCTGGGGCTCGGTGCAGTCCGGACCGAATGCCCCGTACGACTGGGGCCACTACGACCCGGTGGTGCGAGCAGCGGCCGAGAACGGCGTACACGTGCTGGCGACCATGTACAGCACCCCAAGCTGGGCCGCCTCGACCCCTGAGGTCCCGCCGCTCGGCTCCGATCTCCCCGGCTTCGAGGAGTTCGCCCGGACCGCCGTCAAACGCTACGGCTCCGGCGGGACCTTCTGGGAGGACCATCCCGATGTGCCCAAGCTGCCGATCACCGATTGGCAGCTCTGGAACGAGCCCAACTCGCCGCTCTTCTGGAAGCCGACCCCCGACGCGGGCCAGTACCTGAGCCTCTTGCGGGCCTTCAACTCGGCGGTCAAGGGCTCCGATCCCTCAGCGCGAGTTGTGCTCGGCGGCCTCTTCCCGACCCCCGCCGGCGGCATCTCGCTCGAGGACTTCCTCTCCGCCCTCTACGACGCCGGCGGCCGGGACCTGTTCGACGCCGTCGCCGTGCACCCGTACTCACTGACGCCGCGCAAAGCGCTTGACAGGGTCAAGCAGGCGCGCGACGTCATGCGCCGATTCGGCGACGCCGACAAGCCGATCTGGATCACGGAGGTCGGATGGGCCTCGAGGGGAACCCCGCCCGGCGTGGTGGTCGGCCTTTCCGGACAGGCCGACTACGTGCGCCAGACGTTCGAGCTGGCGGCAGCGGAGCGCGACCGCCTCGGTATCGCCGGTGTCGTCTGGTACTCGCTCAACGACACCCCGGGCCCGCTCTGGGTCGGGCACTGCGGCCTGTTCAGGCTCGATGGGTCCCCGAAGCCGGCGTGGGAGGCGTTCGCGCAGGTCGCCGGGGACAGCGCCCAAAGAAGCGTGCGGAGGCAGGCCTCGACCGGATCGACCCCAGAGCCGCGCTCGCGGTTGCCCTCGCAGCGTCCGGGATCCTGCTGCTCGTCTGGCTCTCGCACCTGACCTTCTTCGGGGACGAATGGGATCCGCTGCTCTACCGGAGGGGATTCAGCCTCGACATCCTGCTCAGGCCGCACGCCGAGCACATCCTGCTCGGGCCCACCCTGATCTACAAGGGGATCCAGGCGACGATCGGGATGGAGAGCCTCTTCCCCTACGCGGTCGTCTCCACTGTCTCGGTCTCGTTCCTCGGCAGCGTGGTTCTCCTCTTCCTCTATCTGCGTCGCCGAGTCGATCACTGGCTCGCACTCGCGGGGGTGCTGCCGGTGCTGTTCATGGGCACCGCCTCGGAGGTCCTGCTCTGGCCCTTCGAGGTCTCATTCACCGCCTCGATGGCCGCCGGGATCGGAGCGCTGCTGGCGCTGGAGCGCGGGGATGCGCGTGGAGATGCGATCGCGTGCGGTCTTCTGGTCCTCTCCCTGTCCTTCTCCGAGGTCGCCGTCTCCTTTGCCCT
>DATDKQ010000209.1:0-3172 GCA_036519915.1 Solirubrobacterales bacterium
ACCAATCCCTGGCGCTTCAGGGTGATCGGGCCGGAGGCGCTGGAGCGCCTCAAGGAGGCCGCCGGGCCGGAGTCGGCCGCCAAGCTCGACCGGGCGCCGACTCTCGTCGTCTGCTCCTGCGCCCTCACGGGGGATGAGATCCAGGACGAGGAGGACCTGCACGCCACAGCGTGCGCGGCCTACATCGTGCTGCTGGCAGCCCACGGCCGCGGGCTCGCCTCGTACTGGCGCACTCCCGAGGTCCTGCGCACCCCGGAGGGACGCGCCGCCGTGGGAATCCCGGACGACGAGCGCTTCGTCGGCCTGCTGCACCTCGGCAGGCCGGTCCAGGAGCAGCGCGCGCCGGAGCGGCTCCCCGCCGACCAGGTGATCACCTTTCTCGAATGATCTCGCGCAACGACGCGCTCCAGGCGATCCAGGAGCACCCCTTCGACGTGGTCGTAGTCGGGGGCGGCATCACCGGCGCCGGCGTTGCACTGGACGCGGCCTCCCGCGGCTATTCGGTCGCGCTCCTCGAGCGGAACGATTTCGGCGAGGGCACGTCGAGCCGCTCCTCGAAGATGGTCCACGGCGGCCTCCGCTACCTGCAGAACTTCGACCTCGGGCTCGTCCGCGAGGCACTCCTCGAACGCCAGCTGCTGGTCCAGCTCGCGCCCCATCTTGTCTACCCGACGCCGTTCCTCGTCCCGGCTCTCGGCGAGGGCCGCCGCGACCGGCGCATCGGCATCGGGCTGAACATGTACGACGTGATGGCGACCTCCCGCATCGGGCGGGGTCGCAGCCAGCGAACCGAGCACTCGGGAGAGGCCGACTTCTGGTCACCGGACCGGCACCGGACGATCTCGGGCGAGGAGGCTGCAGAGCTGATCCCGGCGCTCGCACCGATGGAGCCGAGCTCCGCCTACCTCTTCTACGACTGCCAGACCGACGACGTCCGCCTCGTGCTCACTGTGCTCGGCGAGGCCGAGCGCTTCGGCGCGGTGGTGCTGAACCGCGCGGAGGTGACCGAGGTGCTCGACGAGGAGGGACATGCCGCCGGCGTTGCCTTCCGGGAGGGCGAGTCCGGCGCCCGCATCGAGCTGCGCGCCGACAACGTCGTCAACGCGACCGGTGTCTGGGCAGACCGGATTCGGCCGGAGGAGCTTCTCGAAGAGGAGGAGATCCCTCGCATCCGTCCCAGCCGCGGCACCCACGTGACGCTCTCGACGGAGCAGCTCGACATCGGCACCGCGGCCTGCATCGTGCCGGCGGCCGGCGAGCGGACGATCTTCGCCCTGCCCTGGTACGGGCGGGTGCTGGTCGGGACCACGGACAACGACTACGAGGGGAACATCGACCACGTGCCCCCGAGCGGTGACGACGTCGAGTACCTGCTCGAGGCTGTGAACGCCTATTTCGGCACCGACGTCGGCCCCGATGACCTGACCGGTGCCTACGCCGGGGTGCGACCCCTGGTCTCGACGGGCGACCCAAAGAAGTCCGTCGACATCTCGCGCAGGGCCGAGCTCTACGAGACCTCATCGGGAATGCTGACGATCACCGGCGGCAAGCTGACCACCTTCCGGCGGATGGCGGCGCAGGTGGTCGACCGGATCACGGACCGGGACGGCCGGGACGCGGAGAGCCGCACCGACGACATTCCCCTTGGGATGGCCGCACGCCCCGATGACCTGGAGACGAGCGTCGGGCTCCCGGACGGAGCGACCGACCAGCTCGCCTTCCGGTACGGCCACGCGGCGCGAGCGGTCCTCGACCTCTGCGAGGAGCGCGCAGAGCTGGCGGAGCCGATCGCCCCGGGCCACCCCGATCTGCTCGCGGAGGTTGTGATCGCGGCCCGGCACGAGCAGGCGCGCTCGGTCGCCGACGTCCTCTTGCGGCGCACGCGACTCGGCCTGGTGGCGGTCCCCGAGCTGCGCGACCCGGAGGCCACGCTCGCGGTCGCGCGGCTCCTGGGGGAGGAGCTCGGCTGGAGCGAATCGAGGGTCGCCTCCGAGCAGGAGGAGTGGGGACGGGTGGCCGAGGCGGAGGGCCTCGATCCCGCCCGTATCCCGACGCAGTAGCCCGCCGCGCCTGACTAGCATGCGGCGCGCAATGGCCGTAAGGGACCAACACCTGGCGGAGCTGCATCAGCGGGCTCGCGAGCTCGCGGTGCCGAAGTACAGGATGCTGACGCGCGACGAGCTGATCGAGGCGATCGAGTCAGCCGGAGAGCCGGGAACCGTGGGGGCGGGCCGCGAGGAGGCGGTCGATGCGGGCCTCGAGCGGCCCCACCACGAGCCGGAACAGAGGTCCGACAACGACAGGGCCGACGATCAGCAGGCCGGCGAGCCCGAGGAGGAAGTGGAGGAGCAGCCTGAGCCGGACACGGAGGAGGTCACCGGGGTGCTCGACCGGATGCCACAGGGCTACGGGTTCCTGCGGCTGACCGGCCTGCACGAGGCCGAGGGCGATGTCTACGTCTCCGCCTCGCAGATCCGTCGCTGCGAGCTCCGGCCCGGCGACGAGGTGAGCGGTCCGGCACGGCCGCCCCGCCGCGGCGAGCGCCACCGCGCCCTGGTCAGGATCGAGTCGGTCAACGGCCAGAACCCCGAGGAGGAGCGGCGCCACTTCGAGGACCTGACCCCCGAGCCTCCGCACCGGCGCATGTTCGCGCCGGACGCCGAGCTGGATCCGCTGGTGCGCGAGGTCGACCTGCTCGGCCCGCTCGCGTTCGGCCAGCGGGTGCTCGTCCTCGCCCAGCCTCGCTCCGGGCGAACGACGCTTCTGCGCGCCCTGGGCTCGGCGATCGCCGAGACCGACGCGCAGATCTGTGTGCTGCTCGCCGATGAGCGCCCCGAGGAGGTCCCGCAGTGGCAACAGGCGCTCCCGCAGGCCGAGATCTTCGCCGCGACGGCCGACGAGGAGCCACGCGAGCAGGTCCGCGAGGCGGAGCTGGCGATGGGCCACGTCAAGCGCCTGACCGAGGCCGGCGGCGATCTCGTCGTCCTGATCGACTCCCTCAGCCGGCTGGCTCTCGGCTACCGGGACCCGGCCAGGGTGAAGCGAATCTTCGGCGTCGGCCGGGAGCTCGGGGAGGAGGGGGCCGGATCGCTGACCGTGATCGCCACGGTGCTCGACTCTGACGACCGCGGGGCGGAGGTGCGCGAGGCCGTGGAGACGACCGAGAACCTCT